>DAOTYW010000350.1:0-15053 GCA_034434755.1 Anaerolineae bacterium
CGGGGGTAGGGGGTGGGGTGAGGGCTCAGCGCCGCGGTAGGCAGTTACGGTCAGGGATACAAAGGCCTGAATCTGCGGGAGGGTGAGCAGTTACGTTCATTGGACCTAGTATCTGTGCGACGCAGCAGAGGGGGAAGCCCATGACGTTAGCGTAGCAGCCGTCCCAGTGGGCGACGGGGCGGAAGGTGGGGTGCTGGACCGCGTAGGCGCCGGCCTTATCGAACGGGTCGCCGCTGGCGATGTACTCCTCCATCTCTTCCTTCGCGTAGTCACGCATCGTCACCACGGTCTCCACTCCAGTGACGACCATCTGTCCGTCACCGACGATGGCCACGCCGCTGTACACCGAATGGACCCGTCCGCGCAGGGCAGTCAGCATCGCCCGCGCCTCGGCGGCGTCGCGCGGCTTACCCAGGACGCGACCGTCCAACGCGACGATGGTGTCGCAGCCGATCACCAGCGCCTGGGGGAAGCGGGCGGCCACGGCCTGGGCCTTGCTGAGCGCCAGGCGCATGGCGGTGTCGGCGGGAGCCTCGCCCTCGCCCGGCGTCTCGTCCACATCCGCCGCCACGCTGCGAAAGGGCAGCCCCAGCAGGGCCAATAACTCCTGACGTCGAGGGGACGAGGAGGCGAGAATGAGCTCTGCAGCCCGCAGCCCAAAGTCTGGTGGTTGGCGATTCATTCTTTGCTGAGGCTCAGAAAACTGCTCAGGATGCGTTTGAACCCGACCTTCTCGAAAATGACGGTGACCTGCTCCTCGTCGCGGGCGGGCTGGCTCTCCAGCACGATCCCGACCCCGAAGAGGGGATGTACCACCCTGTCTCCGGTGTGGAAGCGAGTGGCAGCCGGTGGACAGGCTGGAGTGGCCGGCGTCCAGGTGGTCTGTGACCGGGCAGCCGCTCGGTGATCGCGCCGGTAGTTACCCTCGGTCAGATGGGCGGGGATATCGTCCAGGAAGCGGCTGGGCGTGGCTGGCTCGTAGTCGCCGTAGTAGGACCGGCGGAAGGCATGGGTCAGGTAGAGCCGGTCCCTGGCCCGCGTCACGCCCACGTACATCAGTCGCCGTTCCTCAGCCAGCGCTTCCGGGTTGTCCAGCGACCGGCTATGCGGCAGCAGCCCCTCTTCCAGACCGGCGATGAACACCACCGGGAACTCCAGCCCCTTGGCGCTGTGGAGGGTGAGCAGGGTGGGGGCGTCCGCCTCTTCGCTCAACCCGTCCACGTCGGAGACCAGGGCGACGCTGGAGAGGAACTCGGCCAGGGACAGCTCGTCGTACTCGGCGGCCACGGTGTGCAGTTCCCGGATGTTGTTCCAGCGGTCCTCGCCTTCCTCGCTGCCGTCGCGCAGGTAGGACTCGTAGCCGGTCTCGGCGACGATGCGGCTCATCAGCGCACTGGCATTCATCTGCTCGCGGGCGTCGTGCCAGCCGCGCACCAGCCGGTGGAACGCGGCGACCGCTGTCTGGGCGCGGCTGCCGACGGCCGGCGCGTCCCGTCTTCCCTCGGCGACCGCCTCGACGGCCCACCAGATGGCCTCGCCCCTGGAGCGAGCCGCTTCTTCCAGCACCAGCACGGTCTGTTTGCCGATGGCGCGCGGCGGCACGTTGATAACCCGGCTCATGCTGGCATTATCGGCCGGGTTCTGGGCCAGGCGCATGAACGCCAGCAGGTCCTTGACCTCCCGCCGGGCGTAGAAGCGGGTGGCGCCGACCAGGCGGTAGGGCAGCCCGGCGCGGACGAAGGCGTCTTCGATGGCGCGGGACTGGGCGTTTGTGCGGTACATCACCGCGCAATCGCCCGGGCGAGCCTTCCTGGCCGCCACCAGCTCGGTGATCGTGTCCACGATGAACTGCGCTTCCTCCTCCTGGTCGTATGCCTCGTGGACGAACAGCTTCAGGCCCTCGCCGCGCCGGGTGAACAACTGTTTCTCGGTCCGGTTGGGATTGTGGCGGATCACCGCCCGTGCGGCGTCGAGGATGTTCTGGGTGGAGCGGTAGTTCTGTTCCAGAAGGTAGGTCAACAGATCGGGATGGTCCTCGCGCAGGCGGGAGATATTGCGATAGTCCGCTCCCCGCCACAGGTAGATGGACTGATCCTCGTCGGCGACGACGAACAGATTGTGGTAGCGTGCCGAGAGCTGGCGCAGGAGCGCGTACTGGGCCGTGTTGGTATCCTGGAACTCGTCCACCAGGATGTAGCGGTATCGTTCCTGGTAGCGGGCCAGGACCGCCGGCTGCTCATGGAACAGACGGACGGTTTCCCCCAACAGATCGTCGAAGTCGAGGGCGTTGCTGGCGCGCAGTCGTTCATGGTAGGGGCCGTAGACGCGGCGGACGACCTCGTCGAAGTAGCTGCTGGGTGTCTGAGTGGCCGGCGAGGCCAGGTCGTTCTTGGCCCGCGAGATGGCGGAGAGGACCGTAGCGGGGCGGTACTTCTTGTCGTCAATGTTCAGATCGCGGAGAATCTGCCGCACCAGCGTTTCCTGATCGTCGGCGTCGAAGATGACGTAGTCGCGGGAGATGCCGATGGCCTCCCCGTCGCGGCGGAGGATGCGCGCGCAGGTGGCGTGAAAGGTGCCCAGGGTCAGTTCGCCGGCGCGGGTGTGTCCCAGCAGCGTTTGCAGCCGCTCGCGCATCTCCCGCGCCGCTTTGTTGGTGAAGGTGACGGCGAGGATCTGTCGCGGCGGGACGTCCCGTTCCATCACCAGCCAGGCGACGCGGTGGGTGAGGACGCGCGTCTTGCCAGAGCCGGGGCCGGCCAGTACCAGCACCGGCCCGTCGGAGGCAGTGACGGCCTTCTGTTGCTGCGGATTGAGGCCTTTGAGCATGTCGGTCATGCCAGATTCCAGAGGCTTTACCTTGCCTTCTCACCCACGGGTAGAGCGCAGGTACTCTTTCAGGTTGTGCTGCACCGCGTAGGCAGCGGCCTCGGCGCGGTTGGTCAGTCCCAGCTTGTTGAGGATTCCGCTGACGTAGTTGCGGATGGTGCCCTCGCCCAGGAAGAGCGCCTCGGCGATCTCGCGGTTCGTGCGCCCCTCGGCCACCAGTTCGAGCACGCGCAGTTCCTGGTCGGTCAGTTCGGCGAAGGCAGCGGCGGTCTCCTGGCGGGCAGCCTGGCGCACTCGCTCGAAGACGCGGTGCGTCACGGCCGGATCGAGCAACGCCTCGCCACGGCCCACCGTCTCGATGGCCCGCACCAAGTCGTCCGTGCCGATCTGTTTGAGCACGTAGCCGCATGCGCCGGCGCTGATCGCGTCGAAGAGCAATTCATCCTCCGCGTAGGAGGTGAGCATGATCACCTTCGTCTCCGGCAGCTTGGCGACGATATCGCGGCAGGCTTCGATGCCGCTGCGGCCGGGCAGACGGATGTCCATGACCACCACATCGGGCTTGTGTAGGAGCGCTTTCTGGAGGGCCTCGCGGGCCGTGCCTGCCTCACCCACCACCTGGAAATCGCGGTGGCGTTCCAGCAGGGCACGCAGGCCGAGGCGAACCACTTCGTGATCGTCCACGATCATGATCCGCAGGGTCATGGTGGTCCTCCTTGGTCGGCTGTGCCAGCCGTAGCGGCTTCCCGGCGTGAATATGGAATCGTGAGGGTCACGGTGACGCCCTTGCCGGGCGCGCTGTCAATATCCAATGTGCCTTCCAGCAAACGGGCACGTTCCTGGACGTTGCGCAGGCCCTGTCCACTGACAGGAGGTAGCCGGCTCAGGCCGATGCCATCGTCAGCGATAATGAGTTGGAGGGTATCCGGCCTGTAGTGGAGACGCACGGTCACCTGCCGGGCGTGGGCGTGGCGGGCGACGTTGCTGAGCGTCTCCCGGGCAATCTGGAAGAGGTGACGGCGTTGTTCCACGCTCAGTGGCCGGGCGGCCTCCCCGTCAACCGAAAGCTCCGTCTCCAGGAGTGTATTGACCCGAAAGTCGCGCAATAGCTCTTCCAGGCCGCTGCTCAGGCTGCCCTCCGGCATGCTCCCCCGCAGGTCGAAGATGTAGCGGCGGATGTCCTGGATGGTCTGGTTCAGGTTGCGCATGGCCCGCGATACCTGGGCCTGGGCGGTGGTCGGGTCCTCCAGGATGGACTGCTGTGCCCCTTCGAGCATCAGGCCGGCGGCGTAGATGGATTGGATGATGCCGTCGTGCAGTTCCCGCCCGATGCGTTCCCGGTCGAAGGCCAGCGCCTGTTTCTGCTCCGTCTCCTCGATCCAGCGCTCGATTTCCCATTGGATGACCTTCAGCGTGCGGGTCAGGCCGTAGGTGCTGGCGATCCCGCAGAGGATCAGCAGGAACGAGACGACAGGGAACAGAGTATCGCTGATGGTGGATGAGTCCTGTGCTGTGAGCAGGAGGGCGGTAGGCATGATGAGGCCGGCCAGCAGGCCGAAGGCTCCCAGGGCGATGCCGGCGGTGCGGCGCGAGAAAGCGACCTTCTGGAGCAGGTGCGGTTCGAAGGAGTGGTAGTAGCGGCGGCGCATGCTCCACATCGCCAGCAGCCCGCCCGGCAGAGCCAGCCCGTACCGGGCGACGATCTCACCCCAGAAGGCAACCGACGCGCCGGGCAGGCCTGCCCACCAGGCAATCCCCATGCTGATCGGCCAGATGCTGACCGCGATGGAGAGGAGCACGACCCGCGCGCGCAGGCGCCGATTGGACGGTTGGGGGGCGAGTAGCCCAAAGGCCAACAGGAACCCATAGCCGATCCCTAGCAGGGCGACTTCGAGCAGGTGGGGGAAGGGCAGGGTCAACGCCCTGGTGAACACATCATGCCAGCCGACCAGGGCCTGACAGAAGGCAAAGACGCCCAGGAAGGGCAGCTTCCGGATCACCTCTGGGCGTTCGGCGCGGGGAGCGGCGAAGAAGATCGCCATCCCTAACACGAAGAACGAAAGCCCCTGGAGGAAGCGAAGCAATAAAGAAACCTGCGCGAGTGTCACGGAGTCCATTATAACCGTGACCTGCGCTGATGGCAAGAGAGAGTAACCGCTCACCCTCCCGCAGGGTTGGGCGCAATTCGCGGCCCGAATCGCACGGCTATGGCCACTCCGATCCGTTGCTCGGTCACTTCCGAACCTGCGGGAGGGTGAGCAGTTGCCCCGCACTTGCCTTTCCTGCCCTTTTGCGCTACACTACAAGTCAGCGTAACTGCCTGCCTTCAGCCGCTTTGCTGATCGGTGATACATCCAGCCATCTCAAGGAGGGAACCAATGAAAGGGAACAGCCGTGTGATCGAGACTCTGAACGCTCTGCTGGCCGACGAGCTGACGGCCATCAGTCAGTACATGGTGCATTCCGAGATGTGCGCCAACTGGGGGTACGACCGGTTGCACCAGGCCGTCGAGAAGCGGGCGATGGATGAGATGAAGCATGCCGAGATGCTGATTGCCCGCATCCTGTTCCTCGAAGGACAGCCCATTGTCAGCAACTTGAACCGGATGCATATCGGTGCCGACGTGGAAACGCAGCTCAAGAACGACTGGGATGCCGAGGACGGTGCGATCAAGGCCTACAACGAGGGCATCCGTCTGCTGCTCGAGCTGGGGGATAACGGCAGTCGTGAGCTCCTCGATTCGATCCTGAAAGACGAAGAGACACACATTGACTGGATCGAGGCGCAGTTGGACCAGATCCGGCAGATGGGGACGCAGATCTATCTGGGGCAGCAGCTTGGTTAGCTCCCGCAGGTCAATCTCTGCCTGGCGGTAACTAGCTCACCCTCCCGCAGGTTCGGAAGTGACCGGGCAACGCATTGGAGTGGCCATTGCAGTGCGATTTGGGCTGCCAATTGCCCCCAAACCTGCGGGAGGGTGAGCAGTTACGCCCGGCGAGGGTCCGTGTCCGCTGCCGTCTAGCTGAAAGGAGGGGGTGAATGGGCGCTAATCTGTTGCGGAACGGGGATTTCGAGGCCGACTGGTCGGAAGAGGGTTCCCATCGCTGTTGGATCTTCCCGACCAGCGGCGATCCCTACGAGGCCGATCGGGACAATATCTTCACCCCGACGGGGTGGATCACCTGGTACAGACATGGCCTGCCGGTCGAGCACGATCCGGAGAACCCGATCGGCTGGTCGCAACCCGAGGCGCGGGATACGTTGCTCGCCGTGGACCCGCGGCGGGTCCACGCTGGGAACAAGGGCCAACTGCTGTTCACGTTCTATCGCGTCCACGACGCTGGCTTTCTCCAGCGGGTGCCGGTCCAGCCGGGGACGCGGTTGCGGCTGACCGCCTGGGCGCATGCCTGGAGTGGCGCGAGCGCCGAACAGGGCAGTCCCCATCCTGATGACCCGCGCTGGAGCGAGGGGAACGGCGTGGGATATAACGACTTCTACGCCGAGGAGGGCACGGCGGGCCTGGACAGCGCGGCGCGAAATTTCACGTTCGCGATCGGTATCGATCCCACCGGTGGCACGAACCCCTACGCTCCTACGGTCGTGTGGGGGAGGGGAGCGCACATCTACAATGCCTATCACGAAGTGCCGGCGGTGGAGGCGGTCGCCCGTGCGAATACCGTGACCGTCTTCCTGCGTTCGCGAACCCTCTGGCAGTTCAAGCACAACGATGCCTACTGGGATGACGTGAAACTGGAGGCTCTGGACGGCGGCGGAAGCCCGCCCCCTCCGCAACCCCCGCCGGGCGGTGGAGAGTGGAACTATCCCGTGATCGGCCAGGGTAGCAAGCTGAGCATCCACTGCATCTTGCCCGACGGGGTGATGGCCTATGGGCAGACTCTCCTCGACGGGGGGACGCGCTTCGGCGTGGTCAAGGCGACCGAGGACCTGAGCTGGGTGGCGGGGTTCAAGGCCCTTTCGCCGGAGACAATCATCATCGGGCGGCGGGTGCACCCGCTGGAGTCGTGCCCGGGCCTGCACGATCCGGGCGTCAACCTGGACGCGCTGGCCGATGGCCTGATGCAACCGATTGACGACAGCCTGGCGGCCGATCCGACGCTGCGTGACGTGGTGACCTACTGGGAAGTGTGCAACGAACCGGCGCCGTCGGGCGTTGACGGCTATGCGCGACTGGCGCAGCTGATGATCAAGTGCATGGATCGCGCTGAACAGCGTGGTCTCAAGCTGGGCCTCTTCGCCCTCAATGCCGGGACGCCGGAATGGAACCAGATGGTGGCCATGGTCGAAAGCGGGGCCTTTGCCCGTGCCCGTGCCGGCGGCCACATCCTGACCGTCCACGAGGGCGTCTTCGGCGTGGACGACCCGATTGATAAGTGGTGGGGCAGCCAGATCCCCGGCAGTCCGGTCGTGCCTGGCGCTGGCGCGCTCTGCTTCCGCTACCGCTACCTCTATCACCTGCTCGAACAGCGCAAGGAAGTCGTGCCGCTGGTCGTCTCCGAGTTCTACGCGGGCGGCGGCTACGCGCAGGATGGCACCACGCCCGAAGCCATCGTCGCCCGCTTCCGCTGGTATGACGAGAGGTTCCGTCAGGATTACTACACGCTGGGTTTCTGTCCCTTCACGGTCGGCCCGACGGCGGAGTGGCGCAATCAGAACTACGAGTTTGCCTATCCGCAGGCGCTGCAGTACATGATCTCCATCAAGGACGAGGCGAATAGCCAGCCGCCGGTTGGTCAGGTGCAGGTCGCGATCAAGCCTCCCGACCCCTACGAACCGGCCACTGGTGAGAAGCTGCAGGTGGTGATTACCTCGCCCATCGTTCTGCGGAACGTTCGCCTGCGGGTAACCAACCCGAATGGCCAGGCTGTCGCGGTGCGAGCTGTACCCTTCCCGGAGGCGCCGCCGGGGCAGGGGTGGAAGTGGACCTTCACCCCGCTCATGGCGGGTGAGCACAAGCTGGTCTTCACCTCCGACGGTGGGGCGAAACGCTGGGCGGAAACCACCGTGACCGTTCGTTCACCGGCGGGGCAGGCCTGGGGGGCGCCGCGCATCCAGTACGCACGTACGTACGTGTTGTTGCCGCCGACGGCCGGGCGCGAATGGGCGCAGGCGGTGCTGGAGAGCGGCGGCTGGGAACGTCACCACTGGACCATCGGCAGCAATGCCGACGACGCGGGCATCGGGGCGCTGAACAACAAGACGGTCATCGCGGTCAACCCGGCGGAATGGCAGATGCCGCTGCAGGCGTTCTTCCAGCGGAACTACCCCCGTACCCGCTACATCGCGGTCAGGGCGGCCACGCCTGCCGAGTTGCGCGAGAAACTGCGCAACATGTGACCCATCGAACTGCTACCCTCCCGCAGGTTCCGAACCTGCGGGAGGGTGGCGTTTTCCATCACTCCTGCGCCAGCAGCTCTACCTCCGTCACCAGCGCCTCGAAGGAGTGGCCGGAGGCGTAGATGGTCACCGACTGGATCACCGCCGGCGGTGCTTCTAGGTCCTCGATCAGGTTCCCCGAATCGAAGGTCACCCACGTGCCCGTCGGCACCAGCTCCTCCCACGGCTGGATCAGGTCGGGCGGGACATGTTCGACCGAGTAGAAACCGTAGTACCACTGCCGGTCGGTGCCATAGATGTCCTCGTAGTCGAGGCGGACGATGATCGGGCACTCGGAACCGAGCGAACCACAGCCGGGCAGGCTTTGCCCCCGCACCTGGACGCTGAGGTGCAGCACCAGCGAGGTGAAGTCGCGCACGTCGTAGTGGATCCGCTGGACGATGCCCACCTCGGCGTGGCCGATCCCCTGGCGGTAGAAACGGGCGGCCGGACGGCCGGCAACGCTGGTCTCCGTCACGGTTCCTGCCAGCCCCTGTTGTACGCCCTGGCTGTAGACCTCCCAGCCCTCGCCCAGTGGTTGGCTGAAACTGCCATTGCGCAGCAGGTTTCTCTCACCGGGCAGCGCTTCCAGTGGTGCAGTGCTGTTGTAGGCGATGGTGCGCTGTGAACTCTCGAGGGTGATCGCGCTGCCGCCGAGGGACTGCACCTGTGCGTTTCCCTCGCGGACGCTCAGTTCGGAGAAGGCGGCGCGGACGCGCACTTCGTAGCTCCCTTCGCGGAGGACAGCAGTCAGGTGCGGCGTGTGCAACTCCGCCACCGTGTCCCGTCCGCCCGCCGGGGCCACGCTGATGCGCACGCGCCCTTCAGTGTCCGATTCGCCATTCGCCGCCGACGGCGGACGGACCTCCAGGATCACCTGGTGGGGCAGGGGACTGAGCGCGAAGCGCGGTGAACGAGCCGCGATCAGCAGCGCTTCTGTGTTGCGGTACAGCTTGATCCAGGCGACCGCGGCGGGTTCTGGACCGGGGGCGTAGAGTGTCAGGAGGCCCTCGGAGACGTTGTCAGTGGTGATGACCGTGCTGGCGGGCACGTCCCACGTCGGGCCGATCAGCGCGATGACCTGCCCACTGCCCCGTGGCTGCATGCGCGGCGTGCCCTGTTGTGGCTCCAGCAGGATGTCCAGGCCGGTGCGGGCGTTGCGCAGGTAAGCGCGCACACCCAACGGCAGGCTGATCGCCGAGGTGAGGCACAGGGCGAACGAGATGAGCACGATCGCCCAGGCGAGCCGTTCGCGGTTGTCGGTCATCGGTAGGCGACCCGGAACTCGCGGAACTCGCCGCTGGCCTGGCTCCAGCGCGGCGTGACCCGCTCGACGATGGCGGAGGGTGGCCCTTCGTGCAGAAAGGCCAGCAGTTCCTGTACGGCGGCCCGTGGCCCCTCGGCGACGACCTCGACGCTGCCGTCTGGCCGATTGGCGACCCACCCGGTCAATCCCAAGCGACGGGCGGTCAGGGTAGTGTAGTGGCGGAAGTTCACCCCCTGGACGACCCCCTCGACGACGGCGTGCAAACGTACCACTTCTTCGGATGACATACGCAGATTCTCCTACCACCACAATGCCCGTCCGAACGACGGGCGCGGATCGAAGCGGGAAAGTCCTGCCTGGTGGGCTGCCGCCATGGCGGCGGCCACCTCTGCCGCGGTCACTGCGCGGTCCAGCGGCGGATGCTCGCCCGCCCGATAGCATGGACGGTACTGGGCCATGATGTTGATGTAGGTGTCCGGCGAGACCTCCTCGGCCAGGAAGCGGGCCACCTCGGCTGTACCGGCCAGGCCGCCGGGCAGGATCAGGTGGCGGACCAGCAGGCCGCGCTGGGCGATCCCGCGCTCGTCCAACGCCAGATCGCCTACCTGGCGGTGCATCTCCTTCACCGCTGTACGATTAACCGCCGGATAGTCGCGCACGCCGGAGTAACGGCGGGCGATCTCGGCGTCAGCGTACTTCATATCCGGCATGTAGATATCCACCAGCCCGTCCAGCAGGCGGAGCGCGCCCGGCGAGTCGTAGCCGCCTGTGTTCCAGACGAGCGGTCGGCGCAGCCCCGCCTCGGCGGCGGACAGGAGCGCGGCCAGGATCGGCGCGAGGACGTGGGTCGGCGAGACCAGGTTGATGTTGTGACAGCCGCGCGCCTGGAGGGACAGCATCATCGCTGCCAGCTCCTCCGTTTCCACCTCCGCGCCGTGGCCGAGCTGGCTGATGTCGTAGTTCTGACAGTACTGGCAGTTCAGGTTGCACCAGGCGAAGAAGATCGTCCCCGAACCGCCCGTGCCGCGCAGCGGGTCTTCCTCGCCGAAGTGCGGGCCGTAGCTGGCGACGAGCGCCCGCACGCCCGTGCGGCAGGCCCCTGTGGTCTCGTAGCGATCCACACGGCACTCCCGGCCGCAGAAATCGCACTCGTGCAATCGTTCGTGGGCGAGCTGGACCCGGTGGAACAGTTCGCCGGAGCGCAGGGCGGCCAGGTAGGCCGGCTCGAACTCGCTCTTTACCATGCTACCGCGATTCGTCGGGGGCGCCGGGAACGGTCCATCACCTGGACGTAGCCGTTGCGCCGCCCGAAATCGTAGACCCTCCAGGTGATCTCGACGTCCCGCTGACAATAGCTGCGTACCTTGTCGAGCTGACCGGCGCGGAACCAGCGGACGGCGTCCAGGCCGTCGCCGTGTTTATGCTCGCCCAGCGTCGCGGCAGCCAGGTCGTCCAGTTTGGGCCGCCACCCCAGTGTGCGGTAGAGGTGCTGCAGCATGTCCACCGTCGGTGGGTCGTTCAGCGTGGCGCGGTAGCCGCGCAGGACCTCGTAGTCGAAGCGGTAGAGGTTGTAGCCGATCACCCGCTCGGCAGCGCACAGGGCCTCGATCAGCCGCTCTACCTCGCCCTCCTCGTAGGAGCAGTAGGTATCGCTGGTCGGGTCGTAGATCACGCCTACCGACAAGCGCATGGCCCGGATGTGGTTCCACCCGCCGACTTCATCGGCCAGGTATTGGGTCTCTAAATCGAACACGAGCATGGTACGGATTTCCTATGGATGATAGGAAAGTGCGGTCAAGGGTGTAGTTCTGGCGCAGGGGCGCGGTGGCGGGGGCGCCGGACGCCAACCATCGGAATGGCGAGCAGGAGGCTGAGTCCCCACAGCGCCAGCCACGGCCAGTGGTCGCTCAGCCAGGTGGTCCAACCGGTCAGTCCCAGCAGATCGGCCCGCCAGGCGGTTTCGAGCTGCTGGGGCGTCCTGCCCAGGGCCTGGATGATGCCCCCCTCGCAGTCGGCCCCATCGGCATAGGCGGCCAGGAGGGCGCGGATGCCGCTGCTGCCGTACCGGTCGCGCACCGTGCGCACCAGGCTGGCGCTCTCGGCGTAGGAAAGGCGGGCGACCTGCGGGTCAGACGGGAAGGGGGCGCACAGGTCGGTCAGCGGGATGAGCTGCCCGGCGGTGAGCGCCTGTTCCAGCAGCACGTCCAGGTCGGGATCGGGCCAGGCCTGGTTGACCGTTGCCAGGCCCTCGTTCAACCAGGCTGGCACGAAGGGGTATCCTCGCGGCCCGGCGAGGCGGTAGATCACCAGGTGGGTGATCTCGTGGGGGATGTCCCGCTCCATGCGCGCGGTGGACTCGTCATCATGGGGCACAGCGACCAGCACCACGCCGAGCTCCGGACGGGCCTGTCCGCCGACCCACTCTCGCCCGCCCATCTCCAGGGCGGCGCGCAGGTCGGCCTGCGATGGGTAGAGGTACACGTCCACCTGCTCTAGCGGGGGGCTTTGCAGCGCTTCCTCGATGGCCTCCAGGTTTGCCGCGGCGATGTCCAGCGCGGCCCGCAGGTAGACAGGATCGTCTACCGTGCTGTGCACCCGTACGCGCTCGTTGGAAGCAGTGTGCCATGCGAAACGATTATCGGCGTACTGAAATGACGAGGGCGGGGTGGTCAGGACGTGACCGGCCTGGTCGCGCACCTCCCACCACCAGGATACCTGCCCAAAGGGCGGCAGGGGGGACAGGCGCAGGTCGCGCTGGAAGGTGGCCTGCACGGGGTTGCCGGCCTCGAAGGGGACGGGAACGACCTCGACCCGTTCCTCCCCCGGCTTCTGGAGGTAGAGGTAGAGCGCGGCGATGCCGGCGTCAGCAGAGGCTTCCAGGGTGAAGGTCGCCTGCTGACCGAAGGTGTACTCGACGGTGTTGACGGTCACGGCGATGGGGGGCACTTCCTGGGCTTGCCGGGGAGCCGGGACGCCTGCCAGCATCGTCACGATGATGATCCGCAAGGCGAGGGTGTTGTTTCTCACCAGGTCTCTTCTTCCTCGTCCTCTGCTTCGTCTTCCTCGTCGAACTCATCATCGAAGAGGTCGAACAGAGCAGCGCCGATATCGCCGTGGAGGAATTCCAGTTCGCGCAGCGCCTCGTGCGCGCTCTGGCGCAGCGCCTCGCTGGTTGAACGGGAACAGGCCAGCAGGACCTGGCGGGCCTCGTCCCCGCCGATCTGACCCAGCGACCAGATAGCGGCTTCCTGCACCTCGGCGTCCACGTCGTCAACCAGTTCGATCAGCGCGGGCACGGCATCGGCCAGGGCCAGTTCGCCACAGGCGCGGGTGGCCTCGTAGCGCATGGCGGGATTGGGGCTGTTCAGTTCGCGCATTACCTCGGCGGCCCAACGTTCGTCGCCGTTGCGTCCCATGGCAAATACCGCGCTGACGCGCATCTGCTCATCGGGGTCGTGGTAGGCGGCGCGGATCCGTTCGGCGACGGTTTCCTCGCCCGAATAGGCAAGCGCCTCGACCGTCCGCCGGCGCACCTCGACCGTCTCGTCGGCCCTGGCGCCGGCGGTCAGGAGGGCGTCGAGGGCCTGGCGGTATGGGCGTTCCCGCACTTTGCCCAGTTCGCCGAGCAGGACGAAGCGGCCTAGCGAGGCGGCAGCGGCGGCACGGACGCCGGCGGCGCTGTCTTCGAGCAGCCGCTCGACCAGCGGCGCCACCAGGCGCACGTCCTCGTCCTCCCACAGTCCCTCGATGGCCATCTGGCGCACGTCATCATCGGCGTCCTGCAGCGCCAGGCGGAACGTCTCACCGAAGTTGACCTCGAAATCATGCTCGGCGATCTCAACCAGCGTGCGCACGATCCGGCGGCGCGCCTCGACGGGCAGGTCGTGGTACGCGGCATGGGCCAGTTCGGCCTGCGACCGGCTCAGGTTGGACAGGCCGTACAGATCGCCCCGCGAGGCGGTCCCGGCGCGCAGGGCGGCCAGCAGTTCCGTCCACGTCGGTTTCATCGGTTCAACAGCGACCAGGGCAGGATCGGATTGACGATATCCTGCACGATAATGAAAGCCGAAGCGATCAGCAGGACGATCATACCGATGAAATGGATCAGCGCCTCGGTATTCGGATTGAGGCGTCGTCGGCGGATCGCTTCCAGCAGGATGAAGAGGATGCGTCCGCCGTCCAGGGCCGGCAGCGGCAGCAGGTTGGTGATCCCAATCGCCAGGCTGATGATGGCGGTCAACTGCAACGCTGGGGAGGCCGTACCCCACTCGACGCTCTGTTTCAGCGCCAGCGCCAGCCATTGCAGGATGCCCGGCAGCCCGGCCGGACGGAGCGCGGCGGGCTCGACCTCCCCCTGGGAGACGGCTTGCGGCAGGTGGATGATGGCGGCGAAGATGGCGATGAGCTGGTCCCGCGCGGCGGTCACTGCGCGCGGCGGACTGTAGCGGACAATCGAACTAGTGTCCGTCCAGTCCTGCATCGCGATGCCGATGTATCCGGAACCGTCCGCCTGGCGCAGCGGGGTCACGGTGATGACCTGTTCCACGCCGTCGCGCCGCACGGTCAGGGCGATCTCCTGTTCCGGTCGAGCGCGGATGTGCGTGCGCAGCTCACCGCTGCCGTTCTCGATGGTCACCCCATCCACCGCGACGATGATATCGCCGCTTTGCAGGCCGGCGGCCTGCGCGGGGGTATCGGCCAGCACTTCCTGGATCGCGACGAAACTGCGCGTGGGCACGCCGGCCATATAGGCAGCGACGAGGAGCAGGAAAGCCGCTGCCAGGTTGGCCAGCGGGCCGGCGGCGATGGCGGCGATCCGCCAGCGCTTCGGTTGGGCGGCCAGGCTGCGCGGATCCGACGGGTCTTCCTCGCCCAGCATGCGCACGAACGCGCCCATCGGCAGCAGATTGAGCGTGTAGGCGGTGCCCGGCTCCCAGAGGGTCAGCGGGCCGCGCAGGAGCTTTCCTTCCGGGGTGTCGCCGATGATATTGACCGTTTCTGTCACAGGTAGCAGGGTGTCCTGTTTCTCCCCCGGCTTCGGTCGCCGGAACTCGCGGCGCTCCGGCGGCGGGGCCAGGCTGATGACCCGGATGGCGCGGAGCTGGCCGTTCTTGTCGGGGCGGGCCAGCACTTCGACGGGATGACCGGCCTGCAAGCCATCCGGCAGGCGCAGGAGAGGGGGCAGCGCCACCTGCATGCCGGCCACTTCCAGCACGCCGCGCTCGCGGATCAGGGTCAGCAGGCGGGGTGGAAGGCCCAGGCCGAACTCCAATACCCGCACGCCAGCGCGCTTGCCGACGATGAAGTGTCCCAGTTCGTGAATCAGAATCACCGGCCCCAGCAGCAGCACCAGGGCCAGGACGAGCCACATGATCAATTCAGCCATTTCGTTCACCTGTGGCTATTATACCGCAGCGATGGGCTTCCTGCAACAGACTGTTGGGGACCTCACCCCACCCCCTGGCCCCCTCCCCTCTCCCGCTGGAGGGTGCTTAAAAAAGCCAGTGAAACAGAGGGGAGGGCTTGGAGGACACCTTGTGATGCCGACGCGTGACCGCTATCCAC
>DAOTYW010000351.1:0-1637 GCA_034434755.1 Anaerolineae bacterium
TACCGGGAGATGGAGGAACGCGCCCACGAGCTGGAGACCCTCAACGAGGTCGGCAGTGCGATCTCCTCGACTCTGGAGCTGGAAGCGGTGCTCAACCTGATCGTCCAGAAGGCTGTCGAGCTGATCCGCGCCGAGGGCGGCTCGCTGTTCTTGCTGGACGAGGAGACCGGCGAGATGGTCTTCCACGTCGCGTCCCTGTCCGAACTGATCGGCATGCGCCTGCCGAAGGGCGCCGGCATCGTCGGACAGGTGGCCGAACAAGGGCGCCCGATCATCGTGGACGATGTGCGCCGCGACGGCCGCTGGTTCTCCGGCGTCCAGGAGAAATCGGGCGTCGTCACTCGTTCGCTCATTGCCGTGCCGATGAGCTCCCGCGGCCGCCTGATCGGAGTGCTCGAACTGATCAACCGGCGGGATGGCAAGCCGTTCAATGCCCAGGATCGCGATCTATTGATGGCCTTTGCGGCCAACGCAGCCGTCGCCATTGAGAATGCTCGCCTGTTCACGATGACCGATCAGGCCCTGGCGCGGCGCGTCGAGGAACTCTCGACGATGCAGCGGATCGACCGCGAGCTGAACGTCACGCTGGACTATCGGAAAGTGATGGACATCACCCTGGAGTGGGCGCTGAAGATGACCGGGGCGGACATCGGCCTGCTGGCGGCGGTGGTCGAGACGGAAGAGGGTGAGCGCGGGTTGCACTTCCTGGCCAACCGCGGCTACCCCGACGAGCTGGTCTCCGCGCACAGCGAGCGCCCCTGGCCGATCCACCGCGGCCTCATCGGGCGCGTCGCGCGGACCGGCAAGGCCGAGCTAGTCGAGGAGGTCAGCCAGGACCCGGACTATGTGTCCAGCGTGCCGGGGATGACGACCCAACTGACGGTGCCTATTCTGCGCGAGCAGCGCATCGTCGGCGCGATTGCCCTGGAATCCTCGCAGCCGGGCCGCTTCGCCCAGGAGGCTGTGGATTTCGTCACCCGCCTGGCCGATCACGCGGCGATTGCGATGGAAAACGCCCGCCTGTTCGAGGCGGTCCAGGCCGCCAACAACGCCAAGACCGAGTTCATCTCTTTCGTCTCCCACGAACTGAAACAGCCGATGACCTCGATCAAAGGCTATACCGATCTGCTGGTCAAAGGCACCGCTGGCGAGTTGAGCGAGATGCAGCTTTCGTTCCTGGAGGTCATTCGCTCCAATATCGCGCGGATGGACAGTCTGGTCCAGGACCTGTTGGACGTCTCGCGGATCGAGGCTGGCCGTCTGAAGCTGGACATCGGACGGGTGGAGATGGCCGAGGTGATCGAGGATGCCGTGCGCGGGGTACGCCGGCAGGTGGAGGCGAAGGGACAGGAGCTCGACATCGCGGTGCCGCGCACTCTCCCCTCCGTCCTGGCCGACCGCAACCGGCTGGTCCAGGTGCTGGTGAATCTGCTGAGCAATGCGTATAAATATACCCCCGAAGGAGGGCAGATCCGCGTCATCGCCGAGGCGGAGGACGGCGAGTTCGTCCGCTGCTCGGTCGCCGACACGGGCATCGGTATGACGCCGGAGGAGCAGGAGCGGCTGTTCACCAAGTACTTCCGCTCGAATAACCCGGCGGTGCGCAATGTCCCCGGCACCGGCCTGGGACTGGTCAT
>DAOTYW010000352.1:0-5542 GCA_034434755.1 Anaerolineae bacterium
GGCAGTCCATCCATGAACCGCAACAGGAGGATCTCCTGATAGTGCGTTGGCAGGCGGCGCAGGGCTACCCGGGCAGCGCTCCTTTCTTCCCAGCCGTCCTCGGATGCCGGTTCGATGCCGTCGTCGTCCAGCGACACCGTCGCCGGGTGGCGGTTGCGCTGGCGGTAGAAGTCGGCCACCTTGTTGTGAGTGATGGCCGTGATCCAGGTGCGGACGAGCGCCCGGCCCTGGAAATGGTGCAGGCTGCGCATGGCGGCCACGAATACTTCCTGGGTGACGTCCTCGACCGCTTCTGGCGGCAGAAGCATTCGGCAGCGGTTGTAGACGATGGGTAGGTAGCGCTCGCAGAGCATCTCGAAGGCCGCACGGTCGCCAGACTGAGCCCGCTCCATCAAGCTCTCGTCCGTCACGCTTGCGTCCAACACATGCCTGCTCATGAAATGGTCGCTGTCGGGGTATGGGAATGGTTGTGATCAGCGAGGGGCCCCTGTTGGTCTACTCTGTACTATATCATATCGGTTGGAGGAACGCAAGTGGGAGCGCGAAAGTGCGGTATAGGCCCACACCGGCGCGATACTGATCCCCACGGCGATGAGGTTGATGCCCAGGCAGTTGGCCCAGTTGGCGATGTGGGCAATCCAGAACCAGACGAAGCCGTAGACGATATAGGCGGGCAACACGGTGAAGCTGAACAGGCCGGCCTGGGCGGCTGCCGTGGGACGGGGAGAGAGCGCGGCCAGCGCCACCAGCCAGGTGACGTACCAGGGCTGGAACCACAGCACGGCGAACAACAGCCAGAACAGCAGGAAGTCGAAAGCATGGCGCAGCGTCTCGTTGGGACGCTGCCAGGTCCTGACCGCCTGGATGACGTACCATATCCCCAGCGCCAGCAGTGCGCCGCTGCGGGCCAGCATCTGCGCCCTCCCTTCCTCCAGCCCGGCTAACCGCAGCGCCAGGCTGGCCAGCGTGGGTAGGGAGAAGGTAAAGAGGCCGGAGCGCTCCCACAGGTTCGTCAATGTGGATGGAGCCGACGGCAACGAGAGGTATGCCAGTCCGGTCAGCGCGACCGCCAGCAGCCCGCCGGCGATCAGGGTGGTCCAGAAGCGACGCCCCGCCCGGCGGCGGGCTGCCGAGAGTAGGAACAGCGGCAGGAGGGGCAGCATGGGTACTTTGACCAGGAACGCGGCGGTCAGCGCAATGACCATCGGCAGCGGGCGGTCCATCTGCCAGAAAAGGATGCCCAGGAGCGCGAGGGCCATCATCGCTGCGTCGTTGTGGCCGTTGACGGCGAACTCGTAGAGGACCAACGGGTTCCAGGCGAAGAACAGTACCCCGGCGGGCGCCCGCGCCGGATCGCGCCGGCGCAGGATGGCGTAGACGAGAAGCCCCTGGGCCAGGTAGGCGAGCACGGCGACCGCCTTGAACCCCAACAGGGCGGGCAGCATGCTGGCGTTGCCCGCCATCCTGACCACGGCGGCGCCGATCCAGGTCCATAGCGGGCCGTAGTTCGAAGTGCTGTAGCGGTAGGCGGAGTAGCCGGCCAACAGCGCGCCCGGCACGTTGGCCGGTGGGACAACGAGGGGGTTGGCGCCGAAGAAGGCCAACGTCTCCCCCTGGGCGACGTAATCCACCACGTCCCCCGCGCCGATCGGGTAGGTGAAGGCCAGTGCCATGGCCATGATCAGCCCGCAGGCCAGGATCGGCGCGACCAGTCCACGGCGGGGAGCGCGCTGACAGGCGCGGTAGGCCAGGATCAGCCAGCCGAAGGTGCTGGCGAACGTCAGCAGGAAGAGCAGGGCGGGGCGATGGCGCTGTTCGGCGATCTGGGTCAGGCTGATGGGGGCGCGGTGGACGTGATCGAACACGTTGTAGGGCAGCACCAGTGTCAGCAGGTAGATGGCGAGCGAGCAGGCGAAGGCCAGGAGGATGATCCCGTAGGGGAACCACAGATTACACGGATTCCACAGATTACACAGGTTGCACAGATTTTTCAGATGAGTCCCTATGAATCTATGCAATCTGTGGAATCCGTATAATCCGTGGAATCCGTGTTTCATCATCGGGTGCGTTCGAGGAGCTGGAGGGCCAGTTCGCGGAGGGCGTTGGTGGCGGGCGTGTCGCTGTTCAATCCATCCAGTGCGGCCAGGGCGCGGGTGGTCTGTTCGGCGGCCCGTTCCTGTGCCCAGTCCCGACAGCCCGCTCTGTCCATCCATTCCGCTGCCTGCGCCGCGTCTTCCGGCGTCAGGTCGGGTCGGGAGAGCAGTTCCCGCAGCGGTTTGCTCTGCTGCAACCCATAGACGACGGGCAGCGTCTTCTTGCGGCGCAGGATGTCCGCGCCCACCGGCTTACCGGTCACGCGCGAATCGCCCCAGATGCCCAGCACGTCATCCTGGATCTGGAAGGCCAGCCCTAGGTGGTGGCCGAAGTCGTGCAGGAACTGTCGCTGCGCTTCTGTCCCGCCGGCTATCAGCGCGCCCATCGCGCACGAGCTGGCCAGCAGGGCGGCGGTCTTGCCGGCCACCATCCGCAGGTACATCTCGGGCTGGACGTCCGCTTGCGATTCGAAGCCCATGTCGAGGAACTGGCCCTCAGTCAAGCGCATGCAGGTGGCGCTGAAGAGGCGGATGGCTTCGATGACGGTCGGCGCAGGGACGCCGCGCCCGGTCAGGTGCAGCAGGGCGGTGTAGGCCAGGGCATACATCGTATCGCCGGCGTTGAGTGCCTGCGGGACGCCCCACAGCGCCCACACCGTCGGGCGGCCGCGGCGAGTGGTGTCGCCGTCCTCGATGTCGTCGTGGATCAGCGAGAAGTTGTGCAGCAGCTCGACGGCGGCTGCGGCGGGGATCGCCTGTTGCCAGTCCCCGCCGCAGGTCTCGCAGGCCAGCAGGCAGAAGATCGGGCGCAGCCGTTTACCGGCCTGCTGATCGAGTGGCTGGAGCTTCTCGTCGGCCCAACCCATGTGGTAACGCAGGTACCCGTACAGGTTGTGTGTCTCGGGCGACGGCGCGGTGAGCAGGTCTTGCAGTTCCTCTTCGAGAGTCGGCCGGTAGCGTTCTATGAAAGTCTGTATGGTCATCGGGTTTGTGCTCCAGAGTGGCTTGGGCCGCAACTTCCCTGGTCAGCCGGTGTTGGAATGAGTAGCATCATACCAGTGAGGAGGGGGTTTGTCAAACTTTGACAAATCCCCTCCGGCGGGTACAATATGCCCAGGCCAAATTCCAGGAGGTGAACGATGTTCGATCGCATCAAGAAGCTCATTGTGGACTTGCTCGGCGTGGAAGAGGAGAAGGTGACTCTGGACGCACGGTTCCGCGAGGACCTGGGGGCGGACTCGCTGGACCTGGTCGAGCTGGTGATGGCGTTCGAGGAGGAGTTCGGGGGGACGATCTCGGACGAGGACGCGCAGCAGATCAAGACTGTCGGGGATGCGCTGCGCTTCATCGAGCGCATGGCGGCTGCCGAGGGATAGCCCGGCGATAGCCATGGAAGAACAGCAACAGCCCGTCAATGCCAAACAGGAGGTCGAGCGCATCATCCGCACGGCGCGGATGATGGGGGTGAATGTCAACGAGACCGACGTGGCCCAGTGGCTGACGGCGATGGCTGCCGCCGAGGCCAGTGAGGGCGATCTGGCGGTGGACGATGCTGCCGGCATCTACGGCCACGAGGTCACTCTGTTGGACTTCGACCGGGCGACGCTGGAGCGCTACCGTCGCATTGCCGACATCGTCCAGTTGCCGGACCTGCCGAACGTGGAGACGGCGATCAGTCTGTCGGGCAGCGCTGCCCAGGGACGCATCCAGCGCTACCCCGGCGACTGTGATTACTTCGAGCGGGTCAACATCAAGGCCCCGACCCGCGAGGAGGCCTGCCGCATTCTGGGCCAGGTGATCCGCGACAAGGCCCTGTCCACCTTCCAGGGGCCAACCTACAATCTGGTCGAGGTGAAGTTCGGCACCTGGAAGAGCGAGGTGGTCAAGGATGGCCAGCGGATCACTGTCGGCTCGCCCATCTCGTGGGCGCCGGCGGAGGTCGCAGCGGGGCGGATGGAGGTCTTCCGCGCCGACGGCCAACCCTGGACGGTGGAGTGGTCGTACGGCGAGCTCGACCCCGGCTGGTGCAAGCTGGACTGGATCATCGCCGAGCCGGAGAGGGGACGGGTGGTCAATGCCAGCAACATGCTCGACGTGACCTGGGAGACGCCGGAGGGGGAGATCGTCCCGCTGGACGGTTTCCTGGACCCCTACTTCCAGGAGGTCTACTTGGAGGCCGATTCGGTGCCGTTGTTCGCCAAGCTCAGCCGGCACATCTCGCCTCAGGCGCTGGGCAAGTATATCCGGCAGTTGACCAACGAGGTGCGCAAGTACACTACCCGACACGAGAACTACGGCAAGGCGGCCAAGCGGCTCTACAACATCTTTCGTCTGACCGGCAGGCACCAGGCGGCGGCGCTGATCCGCGAGCTGTTCGACGAACCGGCCGCGCTGCTCTACCAGGTTTGGTCGTTGCTGGATACGATGGATGACGCCGGCCGGCCCGACTCCGGCATAGATCCGGAGACGCTGGTCCAGCAGACCGACGAACTGATCCGCGACGTGGTGGAGACCTGCGAGGGGCCGCGGGAGACGCAGATCGTCATGGCGCTGCTACGGCTGCGGGACGTGGTGGCGGGCCGCAAGGCGATGGGCGATGAAGAGTGGCGGGCGTTGATCGGCGACTCGCGGGCCACGGTGGAGCAAATGGTCAACGAGTTCTTCAAAGAGAAGGTCATGGCCATCCCGGAGGCACGCGAGTTCCTCAACTCGCTGGCCCAGGCAAGCTAGTCATCAAATGGACACAGATGCACACGGAGGCAAGCTATTCGTGTGCATCTGTGTGTATCCGTGGCTTGAGCATCCCCGAAATCCCCTCTAGCGTCAGGAGGGAGAAGCCGGCCGTGCTGGCGATCACTCCCCAGCCGACGGTGACCCTGCCGCCGTACAGCGCGACGAAGAGCGGGCGCATCAGGGCATACTGCCAGAGTGCCGGGAGAATGCCCACCAGTGCCAGCAGAGCGACCAGCGTGCCCCAGGCCCGGCTGGGGAGTCGTCGTGCCAGGGGGGTCAGAAACACGGCGACGAACCCGCCAACGGCCAGTCCGAGCTGCCCGCGGAATGGCGCGGCGAACAGGAAGGGATAGGGCGGCAGGGCGGCCAGGGCGATCAGAGCGAGGGGGATGATCAGCAACCTGCGCAGCCGGCGATTGGGCACTGGTCCGGCGGATGGGGGATGGACCAGCACTCCACCCAGCACCGCGCCGACGACCAGGGGGGTGAAGAACCAGATGCGGTGGACCGCTACCGTCCCGCTCTGCACCTGAGGGAAGATCCGCGCGAACTCCGCCAGTTCCAGGCTGGTCACGCTGAGAGCGGCAGTGCGGTGACCGATCCACGGCCCGAAGCAGCCCGCGATCGCCAGGCAGAAGCCCAATGCGCGGAGAAGCGTCCGCCAGGGACAGCGCCTGGACATGGTTACCCTTCCCAATCGGGTCGCAGTTCCGAGA
>DAOTYW010000353.1:0-10101 GCA_034434755.1 Anaerolineae bacterium
GCCCGGCGGGAGAGGGGCGGGGGCCAGGGGGTGGGGTGAGGGGCCGGCACACCGGCCCTGCCAGCACCAGGCCTGGTAAAGGGTAGGCAGTTACAAGGTGCCTAAGAGAACCGGCGACGTGCAGGAAAGCCAACAACTGTCGCGCTATGACGCGGTCCTGTTGGAGGTTTTCCAGACCCACTATCAGGAGGGGATCCCCCACATCTTGCCCATCGAGGCAAAGAGCCAGGCCGAGAGCGAGATGATTGGCCGGATTCAGGTCGCTCAGATGGCGAGGCTTGTCCGGCAGGATTTCGCGGGTCTGCAGCGCCGCATCCTGACCGTGAAATCCCTGCAGGATGGGACGGTCGGCATGGTGGAGTTCGACGACCAGGAGGAGCCTGACGATTTTGGCATTGTTTCTGTAGGTCGCTTTCGCCTCATTCGGCGCGAACCTGCGCAAGGGTAGGGTAGCAAGATGTGGGGTGACGTTCTCCAACGCGGGCCGGGCCAGCTCGTGGCGCTGATGCCGGAGCTGGACGCCGATCGGCTGGCGGAAACGATGGTCGCCTTCGCCAACACCGACGGCGGGACGATCGTCCTGGGGGTGGATGTGTCCGGGCGGGCGACCGGCGAGCTGTACCCCGAAGAGGCCGAGGGGGCGGTCAATTCCGCTGCCCGTCAGTGCCGCCCGCCGGTGCAGACGGAGTGGCACCAGGAGGAGATCGCCGGCGGCTTCGCCTTCTTCATCCGCGTGCCGCGCAGCACCGAGTTGCACAGCCTGGCCGACGGGCGGGTGCTCGTCCGCGCCCGCGAAGAGAACCGCCCCCTCTCCGGCGAGGAGATCCGCCACCTGGCAGCGACCAAGTCCACCGGCGATTTCGAGATGCAGACGCTGCCCGGCGCGCGGCGCGAGGAACTGGACGACGAGGTGATCCAGGAGTTCCTGGACAAGTGGCAGGAGAAGCAGCGCCGCAAGTGGGAGCGTTCGCCGGACGAGCTGCTGGCCCAGACGGGCGCGCTGGACGAACAGGGGCGGCCCACCGTGGCCGGGATGCTGCTATTCGGACGCGAACCGCAGGCCTTTCTGCCGCAGAGCGGCCTGGTCTTCGTCAAGTTCCCTGGCAGCGAGCCGCGCGGCGAGGGCGGGAAGGCCGGTTACGGGCGGCGCGACGAGATCGGCGGCCCGCTGGCCCGCATTATCCAGCGCGCCTGGGAGGTGGTGCTGGAGGAGATGCGCACCGGCGCCGTGGTCAGGGGATTGGAGCGGGAGGAGCAGACCGAGTACCCGCAGGCGGCGATCCGCGAGGCGCTGGTCAACGCCGTGGCCCACCGCGACTACCGGCTGCGCGGGCGGCGCATCGAGGTGCGCATGTTCACCGACCGGCTGGAGATCATCAGCCCCGGCGGCCTGCCCGGCTATATCACCCTGGACAACATCGTGGACGAGCACTTCTCGCGCAACCCGCGCCTCGTCGCCGGCCTGTTCCAGTGGGGCTACATCGAGGAGCTGGGTTTGGGCGTGGACCTGATGATCGAGGAGATGACCAACGCCGGCCACCCACCGCCGCAGTTCCGCGCCGAACCGTACCTGTTCGGCGTGACCTTCTACAACAAGCAGGAACGCCCACCCGTCGCCCAGTGGCAACGGACGATGAACGAGCGCCAGGTCAAAGCGCTGGAGTACATGCAGCGCTACGGGCGCATCACCAGCCGCGAGTACCAGGCCCTCTGCCCCGACGTCAGCGCCGAAACCCTGCGCCTCGACCTCTCCGACCTGGTGGACCGCGGCGTGTTGCTCAAGATCGGGGATAAGAAGGGAACGTACTATATTTTCAAGTGAGGGGGCAGTCTCAGGTTTCAGATTGTTTCAGGTAGATGAGGAAGGGGGAGACGAGGGATAGAGGTGTTTTATCCCAAACTTATCCCAACTTCGATTTGGGATATAATCACACAACATGCAACACGTTTCACGTTTCACGTTTCACGTTTCACGCATCATTTTCTAAGGAGGATCCCCAAATGGACCTGCATCTCAGTGACGAACACCGCATGATCCGCGACATGGCCCGTGACTTCGCGCAGAAGGAGATCGCCCCCATCGCCGCCCATCACGACGAGACGGGCGAGTTTCCCCACGAGACGATCCGCAAAATGGGCGCGATGGGCTTCATGGGCATCGAGGTGCCGGAAGAGTACGGCGGACAGGGGATGGACACCCTGGCCTACGTGCTGGCGCTGGAGGAGATCTCCAAAGTGGACGCCTCGCACGGCGTGGTGATGTCGGTCAACAACTCCCTCTATGCCTACGGCATCCTCCACTACGGCACGGAGGCGCAGAAGCGCAACCAGCTCCGCGCCGTTGCCAGCGGCCAGGCCATCGGCGCCTACGCGCTCACCGAGCCACAGTCCGGCTCCGACGCCGGCAATATGCGCCTCACCGCCATCCGCTCCGCCGACGGCTCCCACTACATCATCAACGGCACCAAGTCATGGATCACCAGCGGGCCGGTGGCCCGCTACATCGTCCTCTTCGCCCAGACCGACCCCGAAGCCAGGCCGCGCTACCGGGGCGTCACCGCCTTCATCATTGATACCGAGCGGCCCGGCTTCTCCCGTGGCAAGACCGAGCCGAAGCTGGGTATCCGCGCCTCCGCCACCTGTGAGATCCACTTCGACAATTACGCCTGCCCGGCGGAGGACCGCCTGGGGGGGGAGGGGGAAGGCTTCAAGATCTCCATGGCCGTCCTCGACGCCGGACGCATCGGCATCGCCTCGCAGGCCCTGGGCATCGCCGAGGCGGCCTACGAGGCCGCGCTGCAGTACAGCCGCGACCGCCAGGCCTTCGGCCAGTCCATCGGCCAGTTCCAGATGATCCAGCAGAAGCTGGCCGATATGAAGTGCCGCATCGAGGCCAGCCGACTGCTCATCTACCAGGCGGCGCTGGCCAAGGAGGAGTTCAAGACGACCGGCAGGCGGTTCTCGCTGGAAGCCTGCATGGCCAAGCTCTTTGCCTCGGAAACGGCCAACTTCGTTGCCCGCGAAGCGCTGCAGATCCACGGCGGGATGGGCTACAGCAAAGAACTGCCCATCGAGCGCTACTTCCGCGACGCCAAAGTGACCGAGATCTACGAGGGCACCAGCGAGATCCAGCGCATGGTCATCGCCCGCCTGGAAACGGGGCTGAGGTAGGACCATGAAAGCACTCTGTTTCTATGAACACGGCGACGCCGACGTGCTGCGCTACGACGACGTGCCTGACCCGACGGCGGGGCCCGGTCAGGTGCTGGTGCGCGTCCGCGCCTGCGCGCTGAACCATCTGGACATCTGGGTGCGGCGCGGCTGGCCGGGCCTCAAGCTACCCATGCCGCACTGGAGCGGAGCGGACGTGGCCGGCGAGGTCGTCGCCCTGGGCGACGGCGTGACCGGCTGGGAGATCGGCCAGCGGGTGGTGATCGACCCCGGCGTCAGCACCGCCCAGGACGAGTTCACCCGCCGCGGCGAGGACTCGCTCAGTCCCGGCTACGCCATCCTGGGCGAGCAGGTGCGCGGCGGACAGGCCGAGCTGGTCGCTGTGCCGGCGGGCAACCTGATGGCGATGCCGGAGGGCTGGGACTTTCCCCAGGCCGCTGCGCCGCTGCTGGTCGCCCTGACCGCCTGGCGCATGCTCATCCACCGCGCGGACCTGCGCGCCGGCGAGTCGGTGCTCATCGTCGGCGCGGGCGGCGGGGTGAACTCGATGGCCATCCAGATCGCCAAACTCGCCGGGGCCACGGTCTACGCGCTGACCAGCAGCGAGGAGAAAATGCAGAAGGCCCGCGAACTCGGCGCCGACGTCGTCCTCAACTACCGCACCGACCCCGCCTGGAGCAAGGCGCTCTACAAGCTGACCGACCGGCGCGGGGTGGACGTGGTGGTGGATAACGTCGGGCGCGCTACGCTGACCGACAGCATGCGCGCCGTGGCCCGCGGCGGACGCATCGTCATCGTCGGCAACACCTCCGGCCCCCAGGCCGAGGTGGACGTCCGCTTCATCTTCGGCAAGCAGATCAGCATCATCGGCTCGACGATGGGCAGCCACCAGGACTTCCGCGACGTGATGGCCCTGGTCTGGGCCGGCAAGCTCAAGCCGGTGGTGGACCGCGTGCTGCCGCTCTCCGAGGGCCGGGCTGCCTTTGCGCTGCTGGAACAGGGCGAGCAGTTCGGGAAGATCGTCCTCGTGCCATGAGGACCCTACCCTCCCGCAAGACAGAGAGACGTCTCTCACGATCCCAGCGGTGGGTGCGCGCCCTGGCGCTGCTGATCCTGGCCCTGGCGCTCTACAACTTCGGGCGGGCGGCGATGGCCTGGCTCACCGCCGTCCGCCTGCCCGACCTGTCGCTGACCGTCCCGCCGGCCTACCTGGCCGGCGCGGGGATCGCCTGGGGCGCGGCGTTCGTCGCCTGCGCGGTCGGCCTGTTCCGCTTCCGCCCCTGGAGCCGCCGGGCCACGCTGACAGCAGCGACGCTCTACGAAGCGCACGCCTGGGCGGTCCACCTGCTCTTCGACGCCTCCGACTACGCCCGCCAGACCTGGCCACGCGACCTGCTGCTGAGCGGGCTGCTGCTGGCCTTCGTCTGGGGGCTGCTCTACCGGCCCGGCGTCCGGCGACTGTTCGGCCTTCCCCCGGCGCGCCGCGCCCCACGAGAGGCAAGGGTCGCGTGAGGTATCACATCTGGACCATCGGCTGCCAGATGAACGAGGCCGACTCGCTGCGGCTGGCGGCGGCGCTGGAGCGGCTGGGCTACGACCCCGCCGCCCGCCCCGCCGAGGCCGACGTGGTCGTCCTCAACACCTGCGTCGTCCGCCAGCAGGCCGAGGACAAGGCCATCGGTTACCTCAGCTCGCTGCAGCCACTGAAGGCCCACCGCCCGGAGATGATCGTCGCGCTGATGGGTTGCCTGGTGGATCGGCGCGAACTGGCCGCCCTGCAGCGGCGCTTCCCCTGGGTGGACGCCTGGATGCCGCCATCGCAGCCGCAGCCGCTGCTCAACTTGCTGGCCCAGCGCGGGCTAGTAGATGAGGAGGGGGTGCTGGAGGCGCAGGAGGCCGCCCGTCGCTGCGGGGTACAGGAAGGTTACCTCCTGCCGCGCGCCGAACGGGGTCGCACGGTCACCGCCTACGTCCCCGTCGTGTTGGGCTGCTCCACCGGCTGCGCCTACTGCGTCATCCCCTACCGCCGCGGCCCGGAGCGCAGCCGCCCCCCCGACGAGATCCTCGCCGAATCCCGCGCCCTGGTCGCCCAGGGAGTGAAGCAGATCACCCTGTTGGGGCAGATTGTGGACCGGTATGGGAGCGATCCCGAAACCCATCACCCCACGCTGGTGGCACTGCTAGAGCGCCTGCACGAGATCGAGGGGCTGGAACGGCTGCGCTTCCTGACCAGCCACCCGAACTGGATGACGGACGAGCTGCTGGAGGCGGTGGCGCGGCTGCCGAAGGTCTGCGAGCACATCGAGCTGCCGGTGCAGGCGGGGGACGATGAGGTGCTGGCGCGCATGTGTCGCGGCTACACCGCCGACGACTACCGCCGCCTGGTCGCCCGCATCCGCCAGACCATCCCCGGCGTCTCCATCGCCACCGACGTCATCGTCGGCTTCCCCGGCGAGACGGAAGCGCAGTTCCAGCGCACGGTCGACCTGCTGGCCGAGCTGCGGCTGGACAAGGCGCACATCGCCCGCTACTCGCCCCGCCCGCAGACCCTGGCCGCCCGCCGCTACGCCGACGACGTACCGGCGGAAGAGAAGGAGCGACGGCGCCAGGTGCTGGACGAACTGCAGACACGCATCACTACCGGGCTCAATGCCCGTCTGCTGGGTCAGACGGTCGAGGTGCTGGTCGAAGGGGAAAAAAAGGGCCGCTGGTGGGGACGCACGCGCAGCGACCGGCTGGTCTTCTTCGCCGACGAGCGCGACCGGCGGGGACAGTTGGTCACAGTGCGCATTATATGGACGGGGCCGTGGTCGCTGATCGGGGAACCCGCCTTGTAGGACGGGCCGCTGGCCCGTCCTACAACGCCTGGTGGTCTTCTGCAGCGTGGGACGGGCTGGCAGCCCGTCCTACAACGCCTGGTGGTCTTCTGCAGCGTGGGACGGGCTGGCAGCCCGTCCTGCAACCTAGTGGTCTTCTGCAGCGTAGGACGGGCTGGCAGTCCGTCCTGCAACCTAGTGGTCTTCTGCAGCGTAGGACGGGCCGCTGGCCCGTCCTGGCCCGTCCTACAACTCCTGGTGGTCTTCTGCAGCGTAGGACGGGCCGCTGGCCCGTCCTACAACTCCTAGTGGTCTTCTGCAGCGTGGGACGGGCTGGCAGCCCGTCCTACATCAGCGGGGGACCACCACGGTGACCTCGCCCAGACCCCAGGTCTCCACCTCGCCCTGCGGCCCCAGGGCCAGGGCGGTGCGCTGCGGGATGCCCAGCCCCAGCAAGCCAGGGCGTGAGCGCAGCGCCGCCTGCAGGTACGGGTACTGAACCGAACTGACGAAGGACGGCGCGATCACGCCGCGCACCCAGCCCCAACCCGGTTCAGGTTCCATCGCGGCGATCCACTCGCCCAGCACAGCCGCCGCCGCGCCCAGGCCGACGATCAGCGCGCCATCGGTGAAGGCCTGCGCCATCGCCGCCAGCGCCGGCGTGTCCTGCAGCGTGCGGGCCAGCGCCAGGCCGTCTCCGTCGCCCAGGAAGATCACCCCGGCCTCGGCCAACAGGCGCCGGTTCTCGTCGTCCCAGGCGTCGGTTGGTTGGAGGATCGGCAGCACGGCGCCGCGCGGGCCGCCCAGCCCGGCGTAGAGATCCAACAGCGCCTCGCCCGCCGCAAGCGAACCGCCGGCGGTGGGCAGGAAGGCGACCGGGCGGGCGAAGTCGGCGCGGGCCAGGATGCGGTCGTCAATCTCCCCCTCCTCCCCCTGCCACGCCCCGCCACCGACCAGCACCAGCCAGCCGGCGCCGGTCAGCCACTGCAGCGGACCCGCGTGGGTCATTCCCCAACCTGCGCTGCCAGTAAGGTGAAATAGAACAGGCTGCCCCGCCCCGGCACGCCCTCGCTCACGACGCCCACCTCTCCCCCCAGCTTGCTGGCGATGCGCTGGACGATGGATAACCCCAAGCCGTGGCCCTTGATGCGAACCTGGCTCATCTTGGTAAACGGCACGAACAGGCGAGATTGATCCTCCAGGGGAATGCCGTCGCCGTTATCGCGCACCCAGAAGCGGATGGCCGGCGCTCCTTGTAGGGTCTCATCCGTCGAGTAGCCCAGTTCGAGGCACGGCGGCCGCCCACCGTACTCGCAGGCGTTGCTGATGTAGTTGACCCACACTTCCTCGACCCATGGGGCATGGCCCAGCGCGACAGGCCACGTATCCGCGATGGTCAATCGGGCCTCGTGCGCTCGAATCGTGTGCTCCAGCCGGGCGCAGGCTTCCCGCACGATACGCCCCATATCCAGCGGCTGCAGCGCCACCTCGGCCTTGCGGACGTTCGCCAGCAAGAGCAACTCATCCACGATATTGACGATCTTGCTCACCCCGCGCTGGAGCGCCTCGACCGAGTCCAGGCGCATCGCCTCGGGCAACGTCTCGTACTGCGACAGCAGTTCGGCATGGCCGATAATCATCGTCAACGGCCCCTTGATATCGTGGGCGACGGTGTGGGAAAAAGCGTCCAGTTCCTCGTTGCGCGCTTCCAGTTCGCGGATCTGCCAGGCCAATTGCGCGTTGGCCTGCTCCAGTTCCTGAGACAGGCGGTGCAGTGCCAGATGAGCGCTCACGCGGGCGAGCACCTCTGGAAGCTGAAACGGCTTGGTGATGTAGTCCACGCCGCCGACGGCAAACGCCTTGGTCTTGTCTTCCACATCCTCCAACGCGCTGAGAAACAAGACTGGGATATGGCGGGTCAGCTCGTCTGCCTTCAGACGGCGGCAGACCTCGTAGCCGTCCATCCCCGGCATCAGGATATCGAGCAGGATCAGATCGGGCGGCGCGGCCCGCGCAACGGCCAGCGCCATGGGCCCGCTGCGTACGGCGCGTACCTTGTAGCCATGTTCCGTCAACATCCGCGTCAATAGTTGCAGGTTCGCCGGCACGTCATCCACGATCAAGATTTCACCCTGGATAGCTTCCTCGTTGTTCATTGATCCTCCGGGACAACGCGATCTATGGCCACAATGATGGCGTCGTAGTCGAACTCTGCGGCCCGTTCCATCAGCGACGTCGCCATTTGCGGATGACGGGCGCGGATCTGCCCGGCCAACGCCATGATCCTGTCATTGTCCGCCTCGACGACCGCGCGGCGCAGCTCGGCCAGCCAGTCCGCCGGCAGGCCGGCCAGATCGAGCGACGCCGGCCGCTCGTCGCTGACCTGGGGCGCTGCCGCCGCCTCCTCGCGGACGAAACGCACCCCCAGGTAGCGGGTCAGCACATCTTCGACCTCGCGCAGATGAAACGGCTTGTGGATCACATCGTCACAGCCCGCCATCAACATCCACTGGCGATCCTCCTCGAAGGCGCTGGCGGTCAGGGCAATAATGATCGTCGAGCGGCCTTCGGGCGTCGCCTTAATCCGCCGCGTCGCCTCCTGGCCATCCATAATCGGCATCCGGATGTCCATCCAGATCAGGTCCGGTTGCCACGACCGCCAGACGGCGAGCGCTTCCTGACCGTTCTCCACGGCACGCACCTCGAAACCCAGCCGGGCGAGCGCTTTGACCAACAGTTCGCGGTTCATCGGCTCGTCCTCGGCCACCAACAGGCGATAGGTTGGCTGCCCCGGTTCCAAGGCAACGGCAGGGCGGTATGAGCTCAGCGAGGCATCCACGTCGCTCTCCTGCACCACCCGCACCGGTAGGTCGAGCACGAACAGCGCCCCCCTGCCCGGGATGCCCTCGCTCGTCGCGCGCAAGTAGCCGCCCATCAGCCAGACGAACTGACGACTGATGGCCAGCCCCAGCCCCGTCCCCTCGGTCCAGCGACCGCTGTTTGCCTGCACGAACGGCTCGAAAATCGCCTCCAGCATGTCGGTGGGAATGCCCACGCCGGTGTCGCGGACGGCAAATTGCAGATGACAGACCGCCGACGATCCGCTGTCTTCTCCCTCATCTTCCTGGCCTGGAGACCGACGGACCTGCAGCATGACCCAGCCGTCGTTCGTGAACTTGATCGCATTGCCGAGCAGGTTGACCAGGATCTGGCGCAGCTTGCGCTCGTCGGCCACGATGTAGCGAGGGACGTCGGGAGACAGGTCGTAGCGCAGCATCAGTCCCTTGCCCGTCGCGCGCACCTGGAACATCTCCACCAGGCCCAGGAGCAAGTAATGCAGATCGAAAGCGGTTTCGTACAGCGTCATCCGTCCGGCCTCGATCTTGGCCAGCGCCAACACGTCGTCAATCAGTGCCAGCAGATGTTCGCCACTGCGGTTGATCACCCCCAACGTCGCCCGCTGCTCGGCAGTCAGTCCCGTATCGCGGGCCAGCAGGTCCGAGAAACCCAGGATCGCGTTCAACGGCGTGCGCAGCTCGTGGCTGACGTTGGCCAGGAAAGCACTCTTGGCCCGACTGGCCGCCTCAGCAGTATCCCTGGCCTGGGCCAGGTCAACGTTTTGTTGCTCCAGTTGTTCGGTGCGCCGGGCGACCTGGGCTTCCAGCGTGGCGATCAGCTCGTGCAGGCGGGCCACCATGTGGTTGAACGATTCGGTCAAGTAGCCGATCTCATCGTGGTACTGGATGGGAATCATCGTTTCCAGGTTCCCTTCGTTGACCCGTCGGACTCCCTCCAATAGCGTACTGAGCGGCCTGACGAGGCCAAAGTAGAACACGACCGGAAAGCCTCCGACGACGAACAAGCTGCTCCCCACGATCAACACCGCCAGCGGAAAGAGCAACTGATGCAGGTACTCCCGAAACTCCAGATAGTGATCCTGCACCATCCCCTGCGGCCCCCCCTGGAGCGGAGCCTGGGCAAAATTGACCAGCGCCGGCGTTTCCCCCGCCCGCCCCGGCAACGCCCCCGTCACCCACACATTGGTGAATGGACTGGCATCGGGCTGATAGGGCAGATCGGGCAGGCCGTTGGTGGTGATCTCAAAGGCCCCATC
>DAOTYW010000354.1:0-9251 GCA_034434755.1 Anaerolineae bacterium
GGGGGGGGGGGGGGGGTAGGTAGTTACGTGAAATTCTGTCTATGGAGGTGACTGTGGAACGGACGTTGGTCATCATCAAGCCAGACGGCGTGCAGCGCGGCCTGATCGGCGATATCATCACCCGCTTCGAGCGGCGCGGGCTGCGCATCGCGGCTATGAAGCTTATGCAGATCACGCCGGAACTGGCCGGGCAACACTACGCGGTGCACAAGGGCAAGCCCTTCTACCCCGGCCTGGTGTCCTACATCACTTCGGGCCCGGTGGTGGTGATGGTGCTGGAGGGCCGTGACGCGATCGAGATCGTCCGGCGCACGATGGGCTCGACCCGTCCCGCAGAGGCCGCGCCGGGCACCATCCGCGCCGACTTCGCCCTGGAGGTCGGGCGCAACCTGGTGCACGGCTCCGACGGGCCGGAGACGGCAGCCTTCGAGATCGGGCTGTTCTTCCGCGAGGAGGAGATGATCTCGTACCCGCGCGATGTGGATCGCTGGATCTTCGAGCAGGATCAGTAGTGGATGTTGACCAGCGTGCCCACCGAGGCCCATGAGTAGAGCCACTCCGCTTCCTGCGTCGGCAAGTTGACGCAACCGTGGCTCATCGGGTGGCCGAAGTTGGAGTGCCAATAGGTGCCGTGCAGGCTGTAGCCGCTGTAGAAGTACATCACGTAGGGCACGTCGGGCAGGTAGTAGCCGGGGCCGGACATGTCGGCGGCCAGGTAGCGGGCATAGATGCGGTACTGGCCGGTGGGGGTGGGGGTGGCCGGCAGGCCGGTCGAGACGAGCGTGGTGCGCACGGGCGTGCTCCCCTCGTAAGCGGTGAGCTGTTGCGTGCTCAGGTTGACGTCAATCCAGCGGCCCGTCTCCCCGCCCGGCGCGGTGACAGGTGGGGCAGGGGGGATGGCGCCGGAAACGTCGGGGATGGTCAGCCGTTGTCCGGCATAGATCGCGTTCGGGTTGCTGATGCTGTTGGCGGCGGCCAGCGCGTGGGTCGTCAGCCCATAGCGCAGGGCGATGCGGTACAGGTTCTCCCCAGGCTGCACCACGTGCACGCCCCCGCCGGCGGTCGCTGCCGGGCCGGTGGTGGCCGCGGCGGCCGTCGGGATGATCAGCCGCTGGCCGACGTAGACGTGGTTGACATTGCTCAGCCCGTTGGCCGCCGCCAGCGCGTCCATCGTCACCCCGTAGCGGAGGGCGATGCGGTACAGGTTCTCCCCAGGCTGTACGGTGTGGATGATCGTGCCCTGGGCCAGGGCCGGCTGCGCCCACGTCAGGACCAGCACCAGCACCGCGATCAGGGCCCATATCCTGCGCATGATTCCTCCCGCCGGGCGATATCTGCTACCCTCCCGCAGGTTAGAAAGTGGCAGTCAAGAGGGCACACAGCTCGTTGCGGCGCACTCCCATACGGAGATTGCGCCCAAACCTGCGGGAGGGTAGGCAGTCGCTGTGATTGTATCAGGATTGCGCCGATTTGGGAAGTCGCGCCCATCAGGGAGTTGCCGCCTGACCGGGCTGTGCTACAATATGACTTGAGGATGGTCCAATGATACAGAAACCAGATGCCGACGTGGACAGCGGCGACGCGCGAGACCTCCGCTACACGCTGATCGTGGGGGGCTTCACCACCCTCGTCTTCGGGGCGATGGTCCTGGCCTCCGAGTCGGGCACCGGTCTGTTGCAGATCCCCACCCGCGAGACCGCGCTCATGGCGCTCTCGGCGGCCCTCATTTCCGTTGGCGGTATACTGGCGCTGCGCTTCCGGTTGCCGCTGCGGGCGATCTCCTGGACCGTGCTGGTAGCCTACGTGCTGGTCGTTTCGCTCACCGTCCACTTCACCGGCGGGCCGCTGACTCCCATGCCGGCGCTCTACCTGCTGGTCGTGGTCGGCGCCTCGTTCCTGCTCGGACGGCGCGGCACGATGTGGATCGCGATCTTGAGCACGATCTGTTATGCGTTCATCCTCGCCCTGGAGTATTCCGGCGCCCTGAGCATGGTGTTGATCTGGCGGCAGGAGTTCAACCCGCGGGAGCGGGGCGTGCTGCTGATCGTCAACTGGACGGCGATGGCGATCCCGACCATGTTCACAGCCATCCTGGCCGGCATCCTGGCCGAACGGCTGAAGACGACCAACGCGCACCTGCGCGAGTCGGAACGACTGCGCGAGAGCCTGACGAAGATGCTGGTCCACGACCTGCGCAACCCGCTGACGGCGTTGATCGGCCACATCGAGATCATGCGCCTGACCGTGGCCCCGAAGATGGACGAGGAGCAACGCGGCCTGTTGGAGGGCGCCCGGCGCAGCAGCCGCGTGTTGCTCGGACTGGTGGACGAGATCCTCGATGTCGGCCAGATCGAGGCTGGCGAGCTGTTGCCGGAACGGGAAGCGGTGGACCTGCGTGGGCTGATCACCGAGAGCGTCGAGGCGATATCCGCCCTGAGCGAGATCGAAGCCCTGACCATCTGCACCGCAATCGGCGACGACCTAGGCGTGGTGGAGTGCGATCGCCAGATGATCGGCCGTGTCCTGGCGAACTTGCTGACCAACGCGGTGAAATACACCCCGTCTGGTGGCACGATCACGGTGACGGCTCATCGCGGAGCGAGCGAGGTCACCGTCAGCGTCGCCGACACCGGCAGCGGTATCCCCGCCGCCTACCGCGAGCGGATCTTCGAGAAAGCGGGCGTGGTTGATCGTCCGGGCCAGGGGCGGCGAGGCACCGGCCTCGGCCTGGTCTTCTGCCGCATGGCCGTCGAAGCGCACGGCGGGCGCATCTGGGTCGAGAGCGAGGAGGGCCAGGGGAGCACGTTCTTCTTCACCCTGCCGGGGTAGAGCGGGTACCCATTTGTTACGATCAGGAGGTCGCGCATGAAATCACCATCCCGTTACCGCTGGTTCGTCGTCGCCGTGTTCTTCTGTTTCATGTTGCTCCATCAGGCCGACAAGCTGCTTATCGGCCCCCTGACCACCCCGATCATGGAGACCTTTGGCATCAATGAGGCGCAGATGGGGGCGGTTTTCACCGGAGCGCTGATCGTCGGCGCGGTGTTCTACCCGCTGTGGGGCTATCTCTACGACCGCTTCGCCCGCGCCCGGCTGCTGGCCCTGGCCTCGTTCATCTGGGGCTCGACCACCTGGCTCAGCGCCATCGTGCGCACCTATCCGGCCTTCCTGGCCACGCGCGCCTCGACCGGCGTGGACGACTCCAGCTACCCCGGTCTGTACAGCCTGATCGCCGACTACTTCGGCCCGCAGATGCGCGGCAAGATCTACGGCCTCCTCCAGTTGAGCAGCCCACTGGGCTACCTGATCGGGATGGTCGCCGCGTTGCTGTTGAGCGGGATGCTGGGCTGGCGCGGCGTGTTCTACATCACCGGGACATTGGGCATCCTGCTGGCAGTGGTAATTTTCTTCGGCGTGCGCGAGGCCCCGCGCGGCAAGAGCGAGCCGGAGTTGGCCGAGCTGGAGCAGATCGGCATCTACCGCTTCGACTGGAAGGTCGCTGGCGGCCTGTTCCGCAAGCCCAGCCTGCTGCTGATGTTCATCCAGGGGTTCTTCGGCGTCTTCCCGTGGAACGTCATCACCTACTGGTTCTTCCGCTACCTGGAGACAGAGCGCGGATATTCGTCGAACCAGGTGCTGATGACGATGGCTCCGGCGGTGCTGGTGCTGGCTTCCGGCTACTTCGTCGGCGGGTCGCTGGGCGATTTCTTCTTCAAGCGCACGCCGCGCGGACGGGCGCTGGTCGCGGCGACCGCCGTGCTGTTGGGGGCGGTGCTGTTGACGATCACGATGGCGGTGCCGGCGGACAATCCGTGGCTCTTCCTGGGGATGCTCTGCCTGACGGCGCTGTTCATCCCCTTCGCCGCGCCCAACGTCGTCTCCACGGTCTACGACGTGACCTTGCCGGAGGTGCGCAGCACGGCCCTGGCGGTGCAGTACTTCATCGAGTCGGGTGGGGCCGCGCTGGCGCCGCTGATCGCCGGGCTGATCGCTGTCCGCTCGTCGCTGCACAGCGCCATCCTGATCATCTGCGTCTCCACCTGGCTGCTCTGCGGCGTGTTCTTCCTGACCGCCGCTTACCTGCTGCCGCGCGACATCGCCGTCCTGCGCGCCCAGATGCGCCAGCGGGCGGAGGAGGAGCGGCAACGATCATTGTGATCTAACCACAGATGCTCTCACCCCACCCCCTACTCTCGCCCGACGAGAGAGGGGCGGGGGTCAAGGGGTGGGGTGAGTGGCCAGCACACCGGCCGCGCCAGCGTCAGGTTTGGCAAAGGGTAGGCAGTTACGTTTTGCCGCTGGGTGGGAGGCGATGACATTGGAAGTCGTAGATGGTGTGTTGGAACGGCTGCGGGCCGTTGCCCGGCCTGACCAGGTGGCCGGCATGGCTCGCTACGGCATGGCGGCGGAGCGCCGGCTCGGTGTGTCGGTTCCCGATATGCGGAAGATCGCCCGCCAGGTAGGGACGAACCACCCGCTCGCCCTGGCGCTGTGGGAGACGGGGATCGCCGAGGCGCGGATCGTGGCCAGCATGGTCGCCGATCCACGGCAGTTGACCGGTGAGCAGATGGAGGCGTGGGTGATCGGCCTGGACTCCTGGGATGTCTGCGATCAGCTCTGCATGAATCTCTTCGAGAAATCGCCGCTGGCCTGGGAGAAGATCGAGGCCTGGTCGCAGCGGGAGGAGGAGTATGTCAGGCGGGCGGCCTACGCACTGATTGCCTGTCTGGCCTGGCACGACAAGAAGGCGGCAGACGAGCGGTTTATCGCTCTGATGCCGGTCATCCGGCGCGGGGCGACGGATGGGCGGAACTACGTCAAGAAGGCAGTCAGTTGGGCCTTGCGCAACGTGGGCAAGCGCAACCGCTGCCTGCACAGAGTGGCAATCGAGACGGCGCACCAGATCCAGGCGCTGGACTCGAAGGCGGCACGGTGGGTCGCGGCGGACGCGCTGCGCGAGCTGGAGAGCCAGGCGGTCCAGAGAAGGCTGGGGGAGTAGGAGGTGTCCACCGACCCCGCGCCGCTCCTGGCGGCTGCCTGGCAGCGCCGCGCCGCGCTGCACGCCTCGCCCGACACGGACGCCTATCGGCTGATCCACCGCGCTGGGGACGGATTCCCCTCCCTGAGCGTGGACCGCTACGCCGACGTGTTGGTGGCGAACGTCTATAGCCAGGGGCTTAGAGTTCAGCCGCCGATAGCTGTGCTGGAGACCCTGGCCGGCTACGTGGGTGCGCGGGCGGTGTACGTCAAGTACCGGCCGCTCCAGGCGAGCCGCCTGGATGACGAGGCCCGTCAGGCACTCGCCCCGGCCGAACCGCTGCTGGGTCAGGCGATGGAGAGTGTGGAAGTGCGGGAGAACGGCCTGCGCTTCATCGCCCGGCCCGCTGACGGGCTGAACGCCGGTTTGTTCCTGGACATGCGCCCGGCCCGCGCGTTTGTGCGCGCCCGCGCGGCGGGGAAGACGGTGCTCAACTGCTTCGCCTACACCTGCGCCTTCGCCGTCGCCGCGCTGGCCGGGGGGGCGGCGCGCGTGCTCAACATTGACATCTCGCGCCGCTACCTGGACTGGGGACGGCAGAACGTCGCGGCCAACGGCTTCGCCGCCCCGCCGACCGATTTCGTCTACGGTGATGTCTTCGACTGGCTGCGTCGTTTCGCCCGGCGCGGGCAGAGGTTCGACCTGGTGATCGTAGACCCGCCCAGCTACTCGACCACCCGCCAGACCCGCTTCTCGGTCGAGCGCGACACGGCGCGGCTGGTGGCGCTGGCGGCGGGCGTGGTGCGGACGGGTGGGCTGCTGCTGGCCGCGACCAACTGCGAGGGACTGCCACAGCGGGGATTCGTCGCCCGGGTGCGCGAGGGGCTGGCCGGCTTCCCGGCGCGGATCGTCCGCACCCTCCACGAGCCGGCGCTCGACTTCCCCCTCGCCCCCGGTGCCAGCCCGTACCTCAAGGTCTGCGTGGTGCAGTCGGGTTAGGTAACTGCCTACCCTCCCGCAGGTTTGGGCGCAATGAGCTGCTCTCGCCAGTCACCTTCTCACCTGCGGGAGGGTATAGGTTGTCCCGCACGGCGTAGAGCAGGACCCCGGCGGCGACGGCCAGGTTGAGCGAGCTGACCCGCCCGTGCATCGGCAGGCGAATCACCTGCTCGCACACCGCCGCCTGCTCCGGCGACAATCCCTCCCGTTCGCTGCCCAGCAGGAGGATCAGCGGCCGTTCGTAGCCGCCGACGGCGCGGTAGTCCACGTCGCCATGCGCCGACGTGCCGTGAACGTGGTAGCCGTGCCGGCGGGTCCAACGCGCCCATTCCTCGAACGAGGCGTTGACGACCGGGTGCCAGAACAGCGCGCCCATGCTCGCCCGCACCGCCGTGGGGTGGTAGGGGTCCACGCCGCCGTCCAGGAGGATGAGGCCATCGGCGCCGACGGCGTTGATCGTGCGCAGGATCGCCCCCACGTTGCCGGGGTCCTGTGGCGACACGATGGCCACGCCCCAGGAAAAGTTGCCCGGCTGGAGCGCGCTGAGTTCCGTCCGTGGCTGGCACACCACCGCCAGCAGTCCCTGCGGGTTTTCCTTCTCGGCCAGGCTGTGCATGACCTGCGCCGTGGTCGCGTGACAGGGGATGCCGCCGGCGATGGCCTGTTCGACCAACTGGTGGGCAAAGTCGCCGCTCAGCAGGTCGGGGGCATAGAGGATGGACTCGACCGCCGCGCCGGCGGCGATGGCCTCGCCTACGTGGAAGATGCCCTCGACGAGGAACCGGCCGCTTGCCTGGCGTTCCTTGCGCTGCCGCAGCGCCCGCGCCTGCTTGATGCGGGGATTGCCGGGACTGGTGATCATCGTTCACGAACTCAAAGCCGCACGGGGGGTGGCCCCTCGTGCGGCTGGGCTGGTCGGGGCGCGGGGATTTGGACCCCGGACCTCACGGACCCGAACCGTGCGCGCTTGCCGGACTGCGCTACGCCCCGATGGACGGGAGCATTATACCCGATTCGGGGGATTTGGCAAGTCAGCGCGGATGCGCAGTACCAACAGCGCGCCCGTCAGTGTGCAGAGGGACGCAATGATGAAGACGACCGGATAGCCCAGGTACGCGCCAGGGCGGAGGGCATTGATCCCGTCAATCAGCGGGCCGGCCAGCCGGCCCACCGCCCCCGACCCCGCCGTCGCCAGGTTCGACAGGCCCAGGTACTTGCCGGCCTCCTCCTGGGGGATCAGATCGGTCGCCAGCGCCCAGTTGACGCTGACGAAGGTGCCGGTGGCGATGCCGATGATCGTCCCACAGCCCAGCACCGCCGGTACGCTGCGGGCGAAGCTGAGCAGGAAGATGCCCAGCGCGGCCAGCCCGCCGGCCAGCAGGTTCAACGTCCGGCGCCCGAAGCGGTCGGAGAGCAGGCCGGCCGGGAAGACCAGCGCCGTCAGTGCCAGGCCAATCACCGCCATCAGGTTTCCGGTCACCTCCGCCGGGTCGGCCACCGCCAGCCGGTCGCGGATGAAGTATTGGGCGAAGCTCTGTACGACGTAGATGCCGCTCAGGATCAGGAAGCGCGAACCGATCAGGCGGGCATAGTGGGGATAGCGGCGAAAGTTGACCCGCAGCAGGTCGCGGATTCGATAGTCGAGGGCGCTGCCGCCGGCGGGCCGCTCGTGGGTTGTCAGCAAGGTGACCAGGGCGCAGCCCAGCAGCACCGCGCCGATGGTGGCAAAGACCGGGCCGACGCAGCCGGCGCCCATCAATTGCCCGGCGACCAGTGAGGCGATCACCAGCCCGCCCATGTCGAACAGGTTCTTGAACCCGGCGGCCAGCCCGTGCCGTTCGACGGGCACCAGGTCGGGGATGAGGCCCTGGGCGGGGCCGTGGGCGCTGTTGGAGACCGTCTGCAGGAGCAGGTAGCCGACCAGGAGGACGGCGTAGCTGGTCGCCCCGGCCATCACCGCCAGGCAGGCCAGGCTGAGCAGCGTCCCGGCGAACATCCACGGTCGCCGCCGGCCCCAGCGCGAGCGGGTGCGGTCGCTGGCCGCGCCGGCCAGCGGCTGGATGACCATTGCCAGGATCAGCCCGGCGAAGGTCAGCCCGCCCAGGTAGGTGTTCTTCAGCGCCTCCGGCACGAACCGCAGCAGCAGCGCCGGCAGGACGATCGGGTGCAGGCTGTTCCACATGAACGCCAGCCCGAACCAGTAGACGTTCATAGTCACGTAGTCCCGTCCTCTCATTGCGCCTCCTGACCGAACATGGTATCATCAAGTCGCCGAGATGCCAAATGGGTAATGGCTCGTACGGTGTAACTGCTCAGCTCACCCTCCCGCAGGTTCGGAAGTGACCGAGCAACAGATCGGAGTGGCCATGGAAGTACGATTCGGCCTGCAAATCGCGCCCAAATCTGCGGGAGGGTGAGCAGTTACCGTAAAGTGAGGAATGAGACAGCCTATCGCCTGTCCTGGGGTTGGACGGCGCGCTTCCTGGGCGCAGCGCTGCTGGCTCGACCGCGCTCGTTCGCCGCTGACGCGCGGGAGGCGCTGGCGGGCATCCATCCCGCGCCGGAGATGCCCGGCGGCGAGCACGTCCCGCCGCGCGGGCCTTGTCTGGTGACCTGCAACCACTACACCCGTCCCGGCTTCCCCGCCTGGTGGCTGGCGCTGACGATCACGGCGACGGTGGCCGCCCGCCGCGCCGTGGACGCCGATGCCGAGATCCACTGGGTCATGACCGCCGCCTGGACCTTCCCGGGCAGCCCCTGGCGGCAGCGCTGGCTAACCCCGCTGACCCGTTGGGCCTTCCGGCGGGTGGCGCGGGTCTACGGTTTCGTGCCTATGCCGCCGATGCCGCCCGACCCGCGCGAGGTCGAGGCGCGCGCCCAGGCCGTGCGGCAGACGCTGCGCCTGGCCCGCCAACTGGCGCCGCTCGGCGGGATGATTGGTCTGGCGCCGGAGGGGCGGGACGTGCCCGGCGGCCTCGGTCGGCCCCCGGCAGGCGCGGGGGACTTCATCGCCCTGCTGGTGCGCGAGGGTTTCCCCGTGTTACCGGTCGGCGTGAGCGAGGCGGACGGACGGCTGCGGGTCGCTTTCGGACCGTCCTTCATGCCGGAGATCCCGCCCCGGCGGGCGGAGCGGGACGCGGTGGTGGCGGGCCAGGTGATGGAGGCGATTGCCCGCCTGACGACGTAGGGCGGGCCGCCGGCCCGCCAACGTAGGGCGGGCCGCCGGCCCGCCGCTGTAGGGCGGGCCGCTGGCCCGCCGCTGGGCCGCCGGCCC
>DAOTYW010000355.1:0-8138 GCA_034434755.1 Anaerolineae bacterium
TCGGTCGTCCTCTTCGATGTCTACCGCGGCGAGCAGATCGCGGCCGGCAAGAAGAGCCTGGCCTACCGCCTCACCTACCAGGCCGCCGACCGCACATTGAACGATGAGGATGTCACCCGGCTGCGCGAGAAGATCGTCCGCCGCCTGGAACGGGAGGTGGGCGCGGTCCTGCGGAGGTAACCCCACGATGAGGATAATGAAGCCCCCACCATCCAGCCATGTTGACTTGGACGGGGCATTGTGATAGAATCGTAGTCGTTATCCGCCTGCCCGGGGCCGTACGGATCCACTCACTGCTTTCATTGATGTTATCCGAATGATACCATCCCGAGAAACCAACGGGCCGGGCCGGTGTGGTATGTACGCGCGCCGGCCCTTTTTGTCGGACCCAGCCGCGATGAGGGACAGAGATCGTGAACGATAAGGAACCGCTGGATGAGTACTGAACTGATCGCCCGTCTGCTGGGCATGATCGCACTGGCCATCGGCGGCCTGTTCTTGGGCGCCAACCTGGCCCACCTGAGCGGCGACTCGCCCGATCTCTACGCCATCACCTTCCTGCTGGTCGGCGCGCTGGCCGGCCTAGTGGTGACGCCCTACCTGACCATTCGCCCACTCCGCTTCCTGCGGCGACAGATCCAACGCATCCCGATCCAGCAACTGATCGCGGCCATCATCGGCCTGACGGTGGGTTTGCTCATCGCTGCCCTGGCCGCCCTCCCCCTTTCGATGCTCCCCCCGCCCTTCAATCAGTTCCTGCCTTTCCTGGCCGCCGTTCTCTTCGGCTACTTCGGCATGGCCCTAATGACGATGCGACGCGAGGAGCTGTTCACCATATTCGGGCGCGGGCGCGGCCTGCCGCTGGACGAGAACCGCCCGCCCGTCCCACCGGTGCTGCTGGATACCAGCGTGATCATTGACGGGCGCATCGCCGATATCAGCCACACGGGCTTCCTCAGTGGCGAGATGCTGGTCCCCCGTTTCGTGCTCAACGAGCTGCAACATATCGCCGACTCCTCGGATACCCTGCGGCGCAATCGCGGCCGGCGCGGGCTGGACATGCTGCGCCGCCTGCAAGAGGAATCGGTCAGCCCGGTGCGCATCGTGGACCTGGAAGTGGAGAGCGCGCGCGAGGTGGACGAAAAGCTCGTCATCCTGGCCCGCCGACTGCACTGCCCCATCGTCACCAACGACTATAACCTCAACCGCGTCGCCGAACTGCAGGGCGTCCCGGTGCTCAACATCAACGAACTGGCCAATGCCGTCCGCGCCGTCTACCTGCCCGGCGAGACGCTCAACGTGCAGGTCATCCAGGAAGGAAAGGAAATTGACCAGGGCGTCGGGTACCTGGACGATGGGACGATGGTGGTGGTGGAGAACGGCCGCGCTCACATCGGCGAGCAGGTCCGCACCACGGTGACCAAGGTGCTGCAGACTACCGCCGGGCGGATGATCTTCGCCCGCCCCCAGGAGCAGACCAACGGTTCGTGAGAGGATGCCCCAGAATCCGCGAGACTGAGTCGCATCTGGTAAGGAGAAGCACGCCATGGCTCTACGAGTCTACAACTACCTGACCCGTCAGGAGGAACTGTTCAAGCCGTTGGAACGTGGGCGGGTGACCATGTATGTCTGCGGCCCCACCGTCTACGACCACCCCCACATCGGCCACGCCAAGCTCTACGTGGCTATGGACGTCATCGTCCGCTACTTGCGCTTCATCGGCAACAAGGTGCGCTACGTGCAGAACATCACCGACGTCGGCCATCTCCTGGACACGGGCGAGGACCGCATCCTGAAACGGGCGCAGCGGGAACGGGTCGAACCGATGGAGCTGGTGGAGACCTACACGCGCTCCTACTTCGAGGACATGGACGCCCTGGGCGTGGGCCGGCCCAACATCTCCCCCCGCGCCAGTTGCCATATCCCCGAACAGATCGAATGGATCAGGCAGTTGCTGGAGAAGGGCTACGCCTACGAGGTAGACGGCAACGTCTATTTCTCCGTCGAGCAGTTCCCCGATTACGGCAAGCTCTCCGGGCGGCGGGTGGAGGAGCTGGAGCCAGGTGCGCGGGTGGAGGTGCGCGAGGAGAAGCGCCACCCGGCCGACTTCGCCCTGTGGAAGCGGGCCGAGCCGGAACACATCCTCCGCTGGCCCTCGCCGTGGGGCTGGGGCTACCCCGGCTGGCACATCGAGTGCTCGGTGATGGCCACCCGCTACCTGGGCGAGACCTTCGACATCCACGGCGGTGGCCTGGAGAATATCTTCCCGCACAACGAGTGCGAGATCGCCCAGGCCGAGGCGCTCAACGGCAAGCCGTTCGCCAACTACTGGCTGCTGGCCGGCTCACTGACCGTCAACGGGGTCAAGATGAGCAAGAGCCTGGGCAACTTCCTGACCATCAAGGACGCGCTCAAGCTCTACAATCCCTACGCCCTGCGCGCCTTCATCCTCTCCGCCCACTACCGCAGCCCGATTGACTACAGCCGCGAGGCCCTGGAGGCCGCCGAACAGGGGCTGCGCCGCCTGCACAACACCGTCCGCGCCGTGCGGGCGCGGCTCAAGCACGCCGTCCCAGAGGCCACCGCCGACCTTTCGTACATCGCCGACCTGGACCCCTTCCGTGAGCAATTCCTGGCCGCCATGGAGGACGACTTCAACACCCCGCAGGCCATGGGCGTCCTGCACGAGTTCGCCCGTACGGTCAACCGCATGCTGGATGGCCGACAACCGATCAGCGGCGGCACGCTGGCAGCCATTGACGGTATGTTTCGCGACCTGGGCGGCCGCGTGTTGGGCATCATCCCCGACGAGATGGAGCGGACCGGCGTGGAGAGGAAGGTGCTGGATGGCCTGATGCAGATCCTCCTGGAGCTGCGCCAGGAGTACCGCCTGGCACGGGAATGGGAGAAGGCCGACCAGTTGCGCGACCGCCTGGCCGAGCTGGGCGTGGAGGTCGAGGATCGGCCCGACGGGCCGGCGTGGCGACTGGAGGAGTGAGCCGGTGCGCGAGACGATCACCGGCCACAACGGGGTCTATGAGGCCCTGCGCGCCGGGCGGCGCCGGTTCTTCCGCCTGCTGCTGGCCGATACCGCCCGCGCCACCGAGACCGTCGCCGACATTCTGGCTCTGGCCGAGGCCGCCGGCGTGCCGGTCGAGCGGGTGCCGCGTCAGACGCTCGACCGCCTGGAGACAGCACACCACCAGGGGGTCGCGCTGGAGGCCAGCGAGTACCCCCTCGTCGGCGTGGACGAGATGCTGGCCGAGGCCCAACGACGCGGCGAACCGCCCTTCCTGCTGCTGCTGGATCAGCTCCAGGACCCGCAGAACGTCGGCAGCTTGCTGCGCACCGCCGAGGCGGTAGGCGTGCATGGGGTGGTGCTCCAGCAGCGCCGCGCAGCGACGATCACCGCCGCCGTGGTCCACACCTCCGCCGGCGCGGTCGAGCACCTGCTGATCGCCCAGGTCGCCAACCTCCCGCAGACCATCGAAGAGCTGAAGGCCCGCCAGGTGTGGGTGGTGGGGCTGGAGGCGGTGCGCGGGGCGCGTCCGTACGACCAGCTCGACCTGCGCGGGCCGCTGGCGCTGGTGGTGGGCAGCGAGGGGGAAGGGCTGCGCCGGCTGGTCGCCGAGCGCTGCGACTTCCTGGCCCAACTGCCGATGCGCGGCCAGGTGACCTCGCTCAACGCCGCCGTGGCCGGTTCGGTGGTGCTCTACGAAGCGCTGCGCCAGCGGGTGGCCTCGTGAAACAGCGCTGGCCCATCCTGCTCGTCGGCCTGCTGATCAGCCTGTTCTTCCTCTGGCTGGCGCTGCGCGACCTGCACCTGGGAGAGGTCTGGGCGACGCTGCGGCAGGCCCACTATGGGTGGCTCGTCCCCGCCGTGGCGGTCTACTTCGTCTCCGTGTGGTTCCGCAGCCTGCGCTGGAGCTTCCTGTTGCGCTCCAGCAAGCGCGTCTCCGCCAATCGCCTCTTTCCCATCGTCGTCATCGGCTACATGGGCAACGACATCCTCCCCTTCCGCCTGGGCGAGGTGCTGCGCGCCTACGTCCTCTGGCGCAAGGAGGCGATCAATGTCGGTACCACGCTGACCACCGCCCTGCTGGAGCGGCTGTTCGATGGGCTGACGATGGTGCTGTTCGTGCTCTTTGGCCTGCTATTCGTCCCGCTGTCGCAGTTCCTCAGCCGGCTGGTGCTCGTCGCCAGCGCCGTCTTCTTCGGCGCGCTGGTCGCCTTCCTGTTCCTGGCCGCCCGCCCGACGCTGCTGCGGCGGGTAGCGCAGGCGCTGATCGGGCGGCTCGTGCCGCTCCGCTTCCGCCCGCCCCTGTGGGGCTTCGTCGAGGGGGTGATCGCCGGGCTGGAGAGCCTGCGCAGTGGGCGGGACGTGCTGGCGTTGTTCGGGATGACCCTCTGGGTGTGGGTGATCGAGACGTTCAAGTATTGGTTGGTCAGCTTCGCTTTCGACCTGCGGCTATCGTACGTGGGGATCATGCTGATGGGCGGGGCGGTCAACCTGCTGACCGCGCTGCCCTCGCTGCCCGGCTACATCGGCACATTCGAGCTGGGGATCAAGGTCCTGGAGGGGATCGGCGCGCCGTCGGCGCTGGCCGGCAGCTACGTGCTCGTGCTGCACGCCATCCTGCTCCTGCCGGTGACGCTGCTGGGGCTGGTCTTCATGGCCGTCGAGGGCATCCGCTGGGCCGAGGTGGGAGAGGCGGCCCGCATGCGCGACCCGTAGCCACACGGAACACACAACACGTCTCATGGCGTGCTGCGTGTTCCGTGTTCCGTCCAGCGATCAGACAGCAGGGCTAACCCGGCCGCACCTTGGGCATCGGCCCGGCTGGCGTCTTCACCGGCGCGGTGTCGCCGCCGAAGCGCACCTCCGCGCTGCTCTCCCACAGCCCGTGGATGTTGCACAGCGCCACGGCGATGAGCGTGCCCGGCTCGTTGACGTTCATGCGGAACGTGACGACCGGATGGGTGTAGCTCGGCCCCTGGTTGGCTCCCTTGACCGCCTCGCCGTGGGCGGTGAAGTCGAAGTGGGCCACCTGGTAGATGAACTTGTCCTCTGCGGGCTGGAAGTAGACGTCAATCCAGCGGATGTGGTGCTCGGTGGTGTTGGGATGGGGGATGGACTTGCCCACGCTGACGGTGACGTCGAAGTTCTTGCGCTCCTCGATAGCCGCCGGCAGCTCGATCACCGGCACGTGCTTCTCGGCCTTCCAATCGGCTGACTGAATCCTCTCGCCCAGTTTCATCACTGACCTCCTTGTCAAAGTGTATCTGCCTACCCCCTACCCTCCCGCAGGTTTGGGCGCAATTGGCAGCCCAAATCGCACTTCCATGGCCACTCCGATTCGTTGTCCTGTCAATTCCGAACCTGCGGGAGGGTGAGTTGAGCAGTTACCCGCAGGTTAGAAAGTGGCTGGCGAGAGGGCCAGCAGCTCATTGCGGCGCACTCCAGTGCGGAGATTGCGCCCAAACCTGCGAGAGGGTGAGCAGTTACCCGGTGGCTCTATCTCTGTGGCGTCTCCGTGGTCACCCAATGTGAGACCGGGGAATCGCCGCGCCCGCTGCAGTCCTTGCTCCGGCTGGCCTCGAAGGCGCAGGCCTCGGAACAGAAGAGCCGCTCACCGCGCCGCACCGGCTCGCCCTCGATCGGATCTTTGCAGTAATCACAGCGCATCGGCTCTGCCATTGCCCCCTCCCGTGGATTTTTGAGGTTTTCTTGAGAGAAATTATACACAAAACCCGCGCCCTTGTCAACCCCCTTGCGCGTTTGGCACAATCGCGTATAATATAGACGTGTATCTACTGTATTTACTGGCGATAAACGCCGTATAGGAGGATGGCGATGAACGAGAACGAGGCCAGGAAATGTTCCATCATCGTTTTCAGTGGGGACATGGACCGGGTGATGGGCGCATTCATCATCGCTACGACGGCTGCCGCCATAGGGATGGATACTTCCATGTTCTTCACCTTCTGGGGCCTACAGGCGCTCAAGAAGAAGGGTGTCTCCACCGGTAAGGGATTCTTCGGGCGCATGCTCAGCCTGTTCTTCAAGGACATTGACGGCGTCGGCCCCAGCAAGCTGAACATGGGTGGCATGGGCCGCTGGATGTTCAAGAAGATGATGAAGGCGCAGAACGTCGCCACCCTGCCGGAACTGCGCCAGATGGCGATTGACCTGGGCGTCCACCTGCTGGCTTGCCAGATGAGCATGGACGTGATGGAGATCCCCCGCGAAGCCCTGATTGACGAGGTGGAAGACGTCGTCGGCGCGGCTACTTACGTCCTCAACTCCCAGGGCGCCGACATCACCCTGTTCGTCTAGATGGCCTGAATCTCCGTTCGAATCCGTGTCATCCGTGGAAACCCGTGTGGGCCTCGCTTGCGGCCACGGCGTATCCGCGTATACTTACCACCCGTTGCGAACTGTAACTGCTCACCCTCCCGCAGGCTTGGGCGCAATTTGCAGCTCAAATCGCACTGCAATGGCCACTCCGATGCGTTGCTCGGTCACTTCCGAACCTGCGGGAGGGTGAGCTGAGCAGTTACTGCGAACTCTCGAATCCCGTTTTCGCAGGAGGATCACGTGGCCCAGACTACTGCCCTACGAGAGGAGTTCGTCCCCTTCCAGAGCCGCATCGCCATCTCGGCGGCGGACGCAGCCTGCGCGATGCTGCAGAGCCTGGCCGGTAGCGGCGTGCTGACCTACTACTTCACCCGCTGGCGGGGGCTCGACCCCGACCTGGCCGCCATCGTCTGGATCCTGTTCGGCATCTGGAACGCCGTCAACGACCCGCTGTTCGGCTACATCAGCGACCGCACGCGCAGCGGGCTGGGGCGGCGCATCCCGTACATCCGCTTCGGCGCCCCCATCTATGCCCTGGCCTTCATCGCCTGCTGGGTCAACTGGCCAGCCCCCAGCCAGGCCGTCCTGTTCGTCGAAATGCTGTTGGCGCTGTTCCTTTTCGACTCCCTTTACACCGCCATCGCCACCAGCATCTACGTCATGCCCTTCGAGATGGCCGTCTCCAACAAGGCCCGCAGTACCATCTTCGTCTGGAAAATCATCTTCTCGGTCTTCCCCCTGGCCGTGCCGCTGGTGCTGATCCCCATCATCCAGCCCGGTCCCGGCGAGGACGCCACGGGTTACCAGTGGACCATGGTGGCCTTCGGCATCGGCATGGCGGCGATCATCTTCCTCAGCACCTTCTTCTACAAGGAGAAGCACTACCAGCAGGCGGAGCAGCAGTTGCCGTTCCTCAAGGCGCTCAAAGAGTGCTTCACCAACCGCCCGTTCATCATCTTCGAAGTGCTCAGCTTCACGATCATCTACGTACAGACGGGGCTGATGCAGGGCGTGCTCTACTACTTCGATGAGATCAACGTGCCGGCGCTGCCCCTCTACATCGCGCTGGCCGTGGGCATCGTCGGCGGGTTGGTGCTCTTCATCAACCGCCGCGAGACCTGGGGGGTGAAGAAGAGCATGCGCATCATGACCCTGCTCTTCTCCCTCGGCTGCTTCGCCGTCCTCCTATTCGGCCGGCACATGCTCCCGACGATGCTGGGCATGTTCTGCTTCGGCATCGGCTTCTCCGGCGGGATGTACCTGGTGCCGCTGATGAACGGCGACGTGGTGGACATGGACGAGCAACGCACCGGGCTGCGCCGCGAGGGCATGTACGCCGGGGTGAACAGTTTCATCACCAAGCCGGCGATCAGCGCCGCCCAGGCAGTCTTCTTATGGTTCCTGGCCCGCTTCGGCTACGACACGACGCTGGCCAAGGGGCTGCAGTCGGCCAGCGCGGAGACCGGCATCCTGGTCGGCTGGACCCTCGTGCCGGGTCTGCTGCTGTTCCTCTGCTTCGTCGTCCTCCACTGGTACCCGCTGGCCGGGCCGGAATGGGAGCGGATCAAGGCCCGCCTGTCGGTCGTCCACGCGGAGAAGGAGCGAGCCTACCTGGAGTCGAAGGGTTACCGGTACGTCGAGTGATCGTTCGAGCCCACACCGTCTCACCGCAGAGCACGCAGAGGATGCGGAGAAATCATAAAACATGCGTAACTGCCTACCGTCCGCGGCGCTGGGCCCTCACCCCTCCCCCTACCCCCCCCCCCCCCCCCCCCCCCCC
>DAOTYW010000356.1:0-7044 GCA_034434755.1 Anaerolineae bacterium
TCGTCCACCAGAGCCGCATCGTCGGCGGCTTCCCCTACGTCCTGGCCCGCGCCGATGAGCTGGCCTACGTCAGCGGGCCGGAGCGCCAGCGGCTAGAGGAGATGGTCGGCACGGCGCTGCTGGCCGCCGGGCTGACGCCCGATCTGTCGCCCAAGGCTTTCTACAAGACGCTGACCCGCCAGGGCAGGAGGTGGTGATGGCGGAAGGAGTGATTCGCGTCGGGCGGGTGCTGCGGGCCTCCACCCGCAGCTTCGCCTTCGGCTGCCAGGTGATGCAGCCGAACGTACCCACCTTCGGCGCGTTCGTCCGCGCCGACGGCCGCACGCCCGGCGCGGCCATCTACGGCCTGATCTACGACGTGGTGGTGGAGGACGACCTGCTCGTGCGCCGCGTCATCGTCGCCGACCCGCCCGAAGAGGTGGTGCGCGACCAACAGAACAACCGTCAGGTACCGATCGAAGTCAGCGTGCTGGCGGTGGGCTGCCGCGAGGGCGGGCGCATCGTCCACGCCGTCCCGCCCCAGCCGCCGGTGACGATGGACTACCTCTACCAGTGTGGGCCGGCGGAGCTGGTCGAGTTCACCCGCCGCTTCGACTACTTCCGCCTGGTGCTGGACGCCCCCGAGGTGCCCGCCGACGAGCTGCTGGCGGCCAGCCTGCGCGCCGCCGCCGCCGCCCGCCCGCCCGCCGAGCGAGAGGAGTTCTTGGTCGAGGCCGGGCGGGAGCTGGCCCGCCTGCTCGCCGGCGACCTGCTGCGGCTGGACGGCCTGCTGCGCCGCCTGCAGGCGTCCCTGTAGGAGCGATCCGATGGACGAGTTCTCGCCCGAACAAGAACTGGATGCCTTCCTCGGCCCGCGCCCGACGGCGCCAGCGCCCGCCCGGCGGCTGGGCATCGTCGTCGGCGGCAGCCTCTCCAAAGGGCTGGAGGTCAAGCTCGACCCGCAGACGGTCATCGAAGGGCTGGCCGTGGGACGCTATGTGGTCGTCCACGGGCGCACCGGGCGGCGCTTCTTCTCCATCATCAGCGACGTGGCCCTCGACGCGGCCAACCCCCTGATCGAGAAATCCCCGCCGGACCTCTCCGACCCCTTCCTGGCCCGCGTCCATCGCGGCACATCCATCTTCGGGCGCATCCACGTCGCCCCGATGCTGATGATCGAGGAGGAAGGCGACGCGCCGCAGCCGGTCAAGACCGTCCCGGAGCACTTCTCGCCGGTCACCGAGGCGGACCCCGAAGACGTGGCGCTGATCTTCGGCGACGAGCGAGCCGAGGGCTACTTCACCATCGGCGAACCACTGGACATGGCCGGCATCGCCGTCCCGCTCGATCTGCGCCGCTTCGTCGAGCGCTCGGCAGGGGTCTTCGGCAAGACCGGCACCGGCAAGACCTTCCTCACCCGACTGCTGCTGGCCGGGCTGGTGCGCCGGGGCGTCGCCGTCAACCTGGTCTTCGACATGCATAACGAGTACGGCTGGAAGAGCCAGGACGAGGCGCGCACGGAGGTCAAGGGGCTGAAGCAGTTGTTCTTCGACCGCGTCGCGGTCTTCACATTGGACGAAGAATCGTCCCGCCGGCGCGCCGGCAAGTTCGACGCTGTGGTGCGCCTGGGCTACGAGCAGATCGAACCGGAGGACGTGGACGGGCTGGCCAGCCTGCTGGCGTTGTCCGACGTGCAGGTGGGCGCGCTCTACTTCCTCCACCGCCGCCTGGGAGCGCGCTGGCTGGCCCGGCTGCTGGACGAGGAGGATCAGCTAGAGGAGCTGGCCGACGCGCTGGAGAAGGGCACGCTGCACGGAGGCACCCTGGGGGCGATCCAGCGCAAGCTGGGCTTGTTCCGCCGCTTCGGCTTCCTCCAGGCCGGGGCGCCGGAGGACCCCGCCCGGCGCATCCTGGAGTACCTGGACAAGGGCACGAACGTCGTCCTGGAGTTCGGTCGCTACGGCAACAGCCTGGAGGCCTACATCCTGGTGGCCAACTACATCACCCGTCGCATCCACGAGATGTACGTGCATCGGACGGAGGCGGCGGTGGGCGGGCAGGGGGTGGGGCCATGCCCGCTGGTTATCACCATCGAGGAAGCGCACAAGTTCCTCGACCCGGAGGTCGCCCGCCACACCATCTTCGGCACCATCGCCCGCGAGCTGCGCAAGTACAACGTGACCATGCTGATCGTGGACCAGCGGCCCAGCGGCATTGACCCGGAGGTGATGAGCCAGATCGGCACGCGGGTCACCTGCCTGCTGGACGACGAGGCGGACATCCGCGCCGTCTTCGCCGGCGTGGCCGGCAGCGGGCCGCTGCGCGAGGTGCTGGCGCGGCTAGACACCCGCCAGCAGGCGCTCATCCTGGGCCACGCCGTGCCCATGCCGGTGGTCGTCCGCACCCGCTCCTACGACGCGCAGTTCTACGCGGCTATGGGCGCGGCGGAGGAGGAGCCAGAGGCGACGCTGGCGCGGGGACGGGCAGTGCTGAGGGGGGAAGGGGAGAAGGAGATCTAGCCGCACAAACTCTCAAAGCCTCGGGTATTGACACCTTATATACTCCAGGCTACAATCCGGCCGGGAGGCAGACGATGGGCAACGTCAAAGTGATGATCTCGATCCCACAACCCTTTCTGGAGACGGTGGACCGGGCAGCGCAGGAGGAGCATCGCAACCGCAGCGAGTTCTTCCGCGAGGCGGCTCGTTTGTATCTGCAGATGCGCGCCGGGGCGCGCCGCCCACAGGACGACCCGCAGGTGCAGCAGGCCGTAGCGCTGATGGACGAGTTGGCCTGCCGCGATCGGCCTGTCGCCGGGTGGGACGCGGCGTCGGCGGTGCGCGCCGGGCGGGAGCGCGGCCGTGGCTGACCGCCCGCCAGCCGTCGTCCCCGATACCTCGGTCGTGCTCAAGTGGTTTCTCCACGAGCAGGAGCCGGGGCGGGAACGCGCCCTCGCCCTTCGGCGCGCCTATCTGGAGGGGCGCGCTCGCTTGCTCGTGCCCGACCTGCTGTTCTATGAGGTTGCTAACGTGCTGCGCTGCAAGCCGGACTGGGATGCCCGGCGGGCGGCGCGGGCTGTCGCGGCCCTGTTTGCCCTGCAGATGGAGATCGTCTCCGTCTCGCCGCCGCTGCTACAGCAGGCCATCGCCCTGGCCTGTGAACGCGACCTGGCGATCTACGACGCCGCTTTCGTCATCCTGGCCGCCAACGCTGGCGCCGATTTCATCACCGCCGATGAGCAACTGGCGCGTCGCCTGGAACCGCTGCCGTACGTCCACCGCCTCGTCTCCGGCCTGGACCACGGTGGAAGACCGCATAGGGAGGAAATGACACGATGAGCGGAAACTGGGTCAAGAAGCTCGCCTCGGCCGTCAGCGGATCGCAACCGGCCCCCTCCGAGGAGCCGGAGGTCAGTAACCGCCAGAAGCGCCTGCGGCTGATCCACGCCATCGAAGAACGCCGCCAGTCCCGCGTGGTGAGCTACATCACCGCCGACCGCCAGGGCGCGGAGGGGCAGATCGGTCGAGACGCCGTTCGTCCCATGTATAACCATATCCGCGTGCTCGGCTTCGAGCCCGTGCCGCGCATTGACCTTTTCCTCTACAGTCAGGGCGGCGTGGTGGACGTGCCCTGGCGCCTGGTGACGATGCTGCGCGAGTACTGTCAGGAACTCAGTGTGCTGGTACCCTACAAGGCGCACAGCGCAGCGACCCTCATCGTCCTCGGCGCGGACGAGATCGTGATGGGCAAGAAGGGCGAGCTGGGCCCCATTGACCCCATCCTGACCCGCCAGCACCAGGGCGAGCAGCAGTCCGTCGTCTGGGAGCAGATGAGCGTCGAGGACGTGATGGCCTACATTGCCTTCCTCAAGGAACGCGTCGGCCTGGACGACGAGGCAGCGATGGGCGACAACGTCAAGGTGCTGGCGGAACGGCTGCCGCCGTGGGTGATCGGCTCGATCTACCGCACCCAATCACACATCCGCCTCATCGCCCGCAAACTGCTCGCCTCCCATCATCAACCGCTGGCTGACGAGAAGATTGACCCGATCATTGACATCCTGGCGGAGAAGATGTACTTCCACGGGCACGCGATCGGTCGGCGGGAGGCGGAGGAACTGGGCCTCCCCGTTGTCCGACCCGACCGTGAGCTGGAGGACGTGATGTGGCAGTTGTTCGAAGCCTACGAGCAGCTCATGCAGCTCGACCGCCCGCTGCAGACCATCCCGCCAGACAAGGAAGAGCTTGAGATGCCGATTACCCTGGCCTGCATCGAGTCGGAGGCGCGCCTGGACGTCTACCGCGGCCAGTTCCGCCTGCGCAACGTCCGCCAGATGCCGCCGCAGTTGAACCTGAACCTGAACCTGGGGCTGCAGTTACCACCCGGCCTCAAGCCGGATCAGTTGCCGGCCGAGGCGCATAAGGTGCTCCAGAGCATGCTCCAACAGATGCACGCGCAGATTCCGGCTATTATCCAGGCAGAACTGAAGAGACAGGCGCCGCTCGTGCGGACGGAATGGGGGCTCTTCAACGCCTCATGGCAGGAGGCGACGAACGAAGAGATCTAATGACGGACGGACGTCTCGGTGGGGAAAGCGTAGTCGAAAAACGGCGTATTCAGGCTGTCATTGGACGGCGGCACAGGGGACAGGAAGTGAGTCTCCTGCGCCTGCAGGGTGGCGAAGGGGACGATGTGCAGATGGACTGTGACGGTGACGTGCGGCTCTCTGCTCTCGGTCGTCCAGACGATTTTCTGCATCTTTCTTACCCCACAGCACCGATTCCAAGAATAGTATAGCCAGAAACGGACGTTTGTCAACTATGGGCGATGACTGGTAACTGTTCAGCTCATCCTCCCGCAGGTTCAGAAGTGACTGAGCAACGAATCGGAGTGGCCATTGAAGGGCGATCGGGGCTGCCCATTGCGCCCAAACCTGCGGGAGGGTGAGCAGTTACGAAGTCAGCAGATTCAGCAGATCTGACAGATGAACCGAAGAAATCCGCTCCATCCGCTCAATCTGCTGACTACCTTCGCCCGTCACGGGCGCGCGCTGGCCCTCGACCTGCGGCTGGATGACCCGCCTCTCCCCGCGCCGCTCGCCCTGGCGCTGCTGGCGCTGCACTCGCTGGGACTGCTGGCCGTCGTCCGCCTGACCCACCACCCGCTGTGGCTGGCCTGGGCCGTGGCCTGGGCGGTCCAGCCGCTGCTGGCTTCCTGGCGACTGCGCCGGCCGTGCCTGCTCGCGGAGAGCTTCGCCCCGCTGGGTCTGACCTACGCGGTGCTGGCGCTGCGCGTGGGCATTGCCCTGCTCGCCCGCGCACAAGGGCTGACAGCGGGGTCGCTCACGGTGCCCGGGCCGTGGGGCAGGTTGCTCGACCTGGACGTGGCGTTGGCCCTCGGCGGCCTGTGGGTGCTGCTGGCCCAGTCCGGCCCGACCGCCCAGGCGCTGGGGCGGCCGGTCGCACGGGTGAGCCTGCGCGAAGTGGCTGTCCGTCACGGGCGCGCACTGGCCCTCGACCTGTCCCTGGCCGATCCCTCTCTCCCCCTGCGTTACGCGCTGGGTCTCCTGGCCCTGCACGCCGTCGCCCTGCGTGCCATCGTCCGCCTGACCGGAGAGCCGTGGTGGGCGCTGCTGGTGACGGTCCTGCTCCTCCAGCCGCTGCTCGTCTCCCTGCGCCGCCGGCGGCTCATCCTGCTGCCGGAGAGCCTGGCTCCGCTGGGACTGGCCTACACGCTGCTGCTGGTGCGCCTGCTGGTCGCCAGCCTGGCCTATGTGCGCGGCCTGACCGCCGGCTGGCCGCTGCTCCCCGCCCCGTGGGACGGCTGGCTCGACCTGGGACCGGCGCTGGTCGTGACCGGCCTGTGGGCGCTGCTGGCGCAGGCCGGTCCAATGACGGAGGCATCGGGTCGCCGCGCCGACTGGCGCACCGCGCTGGGCGGCATGCTCGCCGCGCTCGCCTTCGCCTGGTCGGCGGCGACCGGGCTGACGCTGCACACGCGCGGCGTTACCGCCAGCGACCCCTACGCCTACGCGCAGATGGGGGTGGACATCGCCGAGCGCGGCACGCCGCTGCACCACTTCGCCCACGCCCCACAGTTGGCCGCGTGGGGGCTGAGCCTGCAGGCCGCCGTGCCGGTGGGCTACCGCGCCCCCGACCCGCAGAGCGGCCTGGCGGCGACCTCCTGGGCGCCGGGCTTCTCCGCCCTGCTGGCCGTCGGCTACCGGCTGGGCGGTGAGCCAGCCCTCTACCTGCTGGCCCCCCTGCTGGGGCTGGCCTCGCTGGCGGCGACCGGCCTGCTGTGTTGGGAGGTGCTGCGCGATTGGCCGGTCGAGCGGCGCGCCCCCGCCGCCGGCGTTGCTGTCTTCGTCCTGGCGACCTCCTACGAGCAGGTCGAGCGGCTGCTGGTGCCGATGGCCGACGTCGCGGCGCAGTTGTTCACCGTGCTGACCGTCTACTGCGCCCTGCGGGCGGCGCGCGGGCGGGCCTGGGTGTGGGCGGCCCTGTCCGGCCTGTGCCTGGGATTGGCCTTCGACACCCGCTACACCCAGGTGCTGCTCGCCCTGGCCGTCGTGGTAGCCTTCTTCGACCGCAAAGAACGCCAAGGGCGCAAAGGCCATTCGAAGTCTCCTTTGCGCCCCTTGCGGTTCGCTCCCTCTGCCCTGACGGCTGCGGCGTTCGCCGCCCTGCTAGCCGCCCTGCCCGTCCTGTGCTTCCACCAGGTCGCCTTCGGCAGCCCGTTCCGCACCGGTTCGGAAGAGCTGGCCCTGTTCAGCCTGGCCTCCATCCCGCGCACCCTCGTGCGGGTGGGCGGGGAACTGCTCCGGGCGGACGAGTTCCTGTTCCTTCTCCCCTTCCTGCTGTGGGGGGCGGTGCGATTATGGCGGGACGCCCGTCGTCCGGCGCTGGCGCTGCTGGCCTGGCTGGTCGCCATCGTCCCCTTCCACCTGTGCTACGACGCCCTGCGGTTGCGTGACCTGCTCTCGGTCTTTCCGGTGCTGACGCTGGGCGTGGGGGTGGGGGTTGCGGCCCCCCCCCCCCCCCCCCCCCCCCCCCCCCCCCCCCC
>DAOTYW010000357.1:0-7255 GCA_034434755.1 Anaerolineae bacterium
CGCCCGCCGCTAAACCGGCGGGCTCATAGCTGAAGCCCCCTTCGGGGGCTGCGTGAGCCTGCGGAGCAGGCTTTCGCTTTGAGCCGTGGGGTTTAGCCCACGGCGGCTTGGCCTAAGTTGTGACGAATGACTGGCACAATGATTTCCCGCTCCGCCGGCTGCCGCCCACGAATGCTTTCTTCTACTGTCTTCAGCACATTTGCTGCGTAGTACCGCGTCCCGCATTGCACACATACGCCAGCCGGCACATCCTCAATGAGCAGGTAGCTGTCCTTGACCTTGCGGTGCAGGGTGACTCGCTTCTCGACGATCATCCCTCCGCAATATTCACACGTCTCGCCCTCCCAAAATCCCATGCTCATCTTCTCCTTCTCACTCAATCGGTTATCGCGTATCTGGCCTATCTTCGTAGACCGTGATGACCCGCACTTTGCCTGTCAGGGTAATGCGACAGACCACGCCGATCGGGCGCCCGTCCAGCGCCTTGCCCACGATTTCGTATTTGCCCTCTCTTGACCAGGCCTTTCTGACCCTTCCAGCGAGAATGCCTCGTTCCACATCTTAGATGTCAAAGCCATCGGCGATCGCCTCATCCGCTGGGTGCTCGGTCAGGTAATAGAGACCGCTGCGAACAAGTGCTTGAATCTGGCCGATCCTGCTCAATCCTTCTCCCCGTTATCGCTGCTCCCACAGCCGGCTGGCCGGGAACAGGCCCTGCGCCTCGGCCTCGGCACACTCCCACGCCGGGGCGATCAGTCGGCCGCTCTGCTGGTAGTTGCGGGCTGGGCAGTAGGTGAGGCAGCGAGGGGCGTGGATGCACTGGCCACAGATGCCCGGATACTCGCCGTCCAGCTCGCGGCGCAGCTCCTGCAGCACAGGATGATTATACCACACTTCGGCCACGCTGGCATCGCGGAGATTGCCGAAGCATAGCTCAGCAATGGTGCGCCCGATGCCGCAGAGGGCCATCTCGCCGGAGCCGAGGATGCCCAGGATGTGGCGGATGTGGCAGTCGCCGTCCGTCCCGCGGCGGGCCAGTTCCCCCGCCGTGTAGAGCGCCAACGGAGTGGCGAGGAACAGGCGGATCGGCGTACGCTGCTGCAGCTCGCCGCGCACGCGGTGGGCCAGTGCCAGCACCTCCCTGGCCGTGAGCGTCTCGCCGTGCTCCTCCATCTCCTGCCCACGTCCGGTGGGGCTGATCGGGTTGAACTTGACCGACCCGGCGCCCAGGCCGACGGCCAATTCCACGACTGCCTCGATCTGCCCGACGTTGCCGCGGTGAATGGACATGATCACCTGCGGACGGTAGCCGGCCTCGACCAGGGCGCGCAGCCCGCGCAGCGCTGCGTCGAAGCTGCCGGCCACGCGGCGGAAGGCGTCGTGGGTCGCAGCGTCCGGCCCGTCCAGGCTCACCGAGATGAAGCGCAGGTTGGTGCGCTCGTGCAGGTGACGGGCCAGCGCGCCGTCAATCAGCGTGCCGTTCGTCTCCATGTCCAGCCCCAGCCCCTCGGCGGTCAGGAAATCCACGATCTCGACGAACTGCGGATGGAGAGTTGGCTCGCCGCCGGTGAGCTTGGCGTTTGCCAGGCCCAACGGCTTCGCCTCGGCCACGGCGCGGCGCAGCAGCTCCAGGTCGAGGAACTCGCCCGGCGCGGGCTGCCCGGTGACGAACGACGGCTCGATCCAGCAGTGGCGACAGCGCAGGTTGCAGCCGGTCGTCAGGTAGAGGTAGAACGAGAGGAGCGGCGGCACGCCCGCCGGCAATGCGCCGGGCAGTGTGGCAGTGGCGTCGACCGGATCACAGAGCATAGAACGGATCCTCTCCCCTATGTACCCGCAGGCAATCCATCGGATTGCGCGCGTTCAGCTCGCCGGTCAGGAACAGCGCCCCGGCGGGATCGCCGCCGGTGCAGAACCCCTGGTAGGCGCAGTCGGCGCAGGTGGGCAGCGTGCTCAGCGGGATGTCGTGCCGCTGACGGAGCGCCTGCAGCGTCGGGTGGTGCTGCCAGACCTGGCGCAGGTCGTCCACGCCAATCGTCCCCAGACGCAGCGAAGCGAGCAGGTGACAGGGGACGATCGTACCGTCATGGTGCACGGCGATCTTCGAGAACGGGCAGCCGCACGAGGAGAGGGTGCCGCGGCCGGGCAGGCGGTTCTGGCCGGCGGCCTGCGCCTCTTCGATCATCTGGAACTGACGGGCCAGCGCCAGCGGGCCGGCGGTGGCATTGATCCGTCCCGGGTAGCGGTCGGCCAGCTCGACCAGCGTGCGCATCGCCTGCTCCCGCTGCGCGGGGGTCAGGATCAGCCGCCCGGCGTCCCGCTCGGTCACCCCGCAGGGGAAGGCCTCGTTGGTGCTGACCAGCGGCACGCCGATCTCGTCCAGCAGCAGATGGACGGTCTCCTCCAGGTCGCCCACATTGTGGCGGTTGACCGTGATCCGCACCGGGGCGTGGAAGCCGCCTGCCACCAGCAGCCGCAACCCGCCGATTGCCCGCTCGAAGCTGGCCGGGCGACTCTGGTCGTGGATCTCGGCCCGCGAGCCGTCAATGGATACCTGGATGTAGTCCAGCCGCGCGCGGCGCCGGCCCTGGTCGAAGCAGGCCAGCCGTTCTTCGGTCAGCAGCGTGCCGTTGGTGAGCAAGGCGTAGCGCATGCGGTTGGCGATGATGCCGTCAATCAGCTCGAAGAGGTCGGGGCGGGTGAACGGCTCGCCGCCGGTGACGTAGACGCGCCGCACAGCCAGCCGCCCCAGTTCCTCGAAAAAGGCCAGCCAGCGGTCGGTGGGCAGGTCACCGCGCGCCGTCATCTCGTCGGCGTAGTAGCAGTAGCAGCAGCGCAGGTTGCAGCGCCCGGTGATGGCGATGTCCACCTCCACGGGGGCGGAGGACAGGGCCGAGAGGTCCGGCAGGCTCACCCGTTCCCTCCCTCGTAGACGCCGATGAAGCCGCGGGCGACCATCCGCTCCAGGAACTCGCTCACGTCGGCAGCGACCTGGTCGGCGGGGACGTGGTCGCAGCGCTCGCTCAGTACGGCAAGCAGGTCCGCCAGGCGGCGCGGTTCGGCCAGCGCCTGCCAGAGCAACGCGCCGGTGGCATTGACCACCAACACCTCGTCGGTGTCGGGGTTGAACAGCAGCGCGCCGTCGGCGTCCTCCTCGCGGCAGGAAACATCCGGATTGACGATGTAGCGAGTAATATCTTGTTCTGGCATCTCGCCTCTCTTCGGGTGGCGACGCGCTTTTCCATGCGTCGCGCTTATGCTCATGAGTCGTTGTGGGGACTATGAAGGAGTCGCTGCCTCATCCTCTGGACGGACGCGCTCGATCAGCCCCAGGCGGGCCATCTGGGCTACGCTCGCCAGCACATCCGCGAGGACGGCTTCGGAGGGTTGTCGGTAGGTCTCGGCAATGGCGGCGGCGATGTGACCCAGGGTGGAGCCTCCATTCAGCCTGGCGATCAACTCCCTGGCGGTCGCGTTCAGCTCAACCAGGCGCAGTTCGGCACAGTGCAGGGCCAGGGAACGGGTGCCGAAATCCTCGATCGCCACTTGCGGATTCTGCCGGCATACCCAGGACGCGTCGGTCACATGCCTCTTCTGTTCGCCTCTTGGAATATTGTAGTCCATGATTTGTCGGTTGTCAATCCTGAACTATGCTCTGCGCTATCGTGGAAATTCCCATTGTCCAGGCGACTGCAACTGCTCACCCTCCCGCAGGTTGGGGCGCAATTTGCAGCCCAAATCGCACTTCAATGGTCACTCTGAGTCGTTGCTCAGTCACATCCGAACCTGCGGGAGGGTGAGCTGAGCAGTTACAGGCGGCCTGCGATCCGCGGCGGATGAGTGGCAGATACAGCGGGTGGCGCAGCCAGGTGACGCGGGTGGCGCTGTTGTTTTCGTAGGAGGTCTCGCGCTCGGCGGCAGCGATGGTCGCCGTGTTCACCACCGTCCCGCCCAGGGCGCGGGGCAGGACGCCGGTGATGGTGATCACCCCGCCGTCGCCGGGAGGCAGGTCGGCCACGTCCCAGACGAAGCGACTGTCCGGGCGAGGGACGATCGCCGCGCCGGAGAAGGTGAGCGTGGGGCTGAGGACCTCCACGGGAAGCAGGTCGGTGATGACGATCTGGGTGGCGGGGGCCAGGCCGACGTTGGTGTAGGTGAGTGTGTAGGTGATGACCGATCCGGCGGGGAGTTGCGCGGGGGCGGACTTGCCGATCGCCAGGTCGGGGATATCCACGCCGGTGATGACCGGACCGGCGATGTTGTTGGTCAGGTTAGCCTCGACCAGCGCCGTTACGATGGCCGCCGTGTTGGAGAGCACGCCGACAAAGGTCGGGCTGAGCACGCCGGTGATGGTGATCACCCCGCCGTCGCCGGGGGGCAGGTCGGCCACGTCCCAGACGAAGCGGCTGTCCGGACGAGGGACGATCGCCGCGCCGGAGAAGGTGATGGTGGGGCTGAGGACCTCCACGGGGAGCAGGTCGGTGATGACGACGCCGGCGGCGAGCGCGTCGCCGACGTTGGCGTAGGTGAGCGTGTAAGTGATGGCCGATCCAGCGGGGAGTTGCGCGGGGGCAGATTTGCCGATCACCAGGTCGGGCGACTGCACGGTGGTGACCGTCGGCCCGCCGATGTTGTTCGTCGTGTCCGTCTCGACAGCGCTGCTGCCAATGGAGGCGAGATTGACAAGGTCACCGCTGAAGGTCGTGCTGACCGTAGCAGCGATGGTGATCACCCCGCCGTCGCCGGGGGGCAGGTCGGCCACGTCCCAGACGAAGCGGCTGCCTGGACGGAGGGTGAGCGGTGCGCCGGTGGACGTGACAACAGGGTTGACCAGCGCGGCGGCCAGCGCGTCGGTGATGACGACGTGGTGGGCGGTGGCCGGGCCGGTGTTCGAGTAGGTGAGCGTGTAGGTGAGCGGGTCGCCGGGGCGCAGCGGGCCGGACGGGGTGGCTGTTTTGGTGATGCGCACGTCGGCCGGCAGCAGATTGAGACGCAGCGCCGGGTCGCCCAGCAGGACGTAGGTATCCAGCAGGTCGCGGTAGTCGCCGGTGTTGGCATAGAGGTAGAGCTTGCCCTGCGTCGTCGCCGCGCCCACGCGAATCACGTCGTCGAAGAAGATCGCCTGGTAGAGTCCCCGGTTCAGGTAGTCGTGGCCGATGGTGAGGCCCATGCCGGTCGGCGACCAACTGGCGATCGCCCCCGTCTGCGCCGGGCGGACGATGGTCTCGGCCAGGGAGGACCCGTCTGCACCCGCTGGGCTTGGGTAGATGAAGTAACCCTCCACACAGGTCATCGGCGTCATCAGTGGCAACCGTCCGGTGTTGGTCAGTGCCGGCACGTCGCTGAGGCGCAGCAGTTGCTCCTGGGCCCACAGTTGGACGCTGGCGTGACCGACGTAGTTGACGATCAGACGGCCGTCGTTGATCGCGCCCTGGATGGCCGCGCGAGCAGCGGCGGGGGTGAGGTGGGTAACCCCGTAGTAGACCCGCTCCGGGATGTAGGGGGATGGGAAGTAGTTATTGATGATGATATCAGACAGGGCGGCGAAGTCGCCCGCATCGTCGGCATTGTCGGCGACGAAGAGCGCCTGCTGGTTCCAATTACCCGGCGGCGGGTTCTGCTCGTAGGCGATGATCTTGGCGACCAGCGCGGCGGCCTCGGCGCTGCTGCGCACCGGCAGCCGCCCGATGTGCATGTCCGGCAGGATGTCGTCGCCGCTGACGCAGACGTAGCGATTGTCGGCGGCCGTCTCGCCCATATAGGGGTCCACATTGGCCAGGTAGGGCGGCATGTAGACCGGCTCGCCGTAGCCGGTGTAGTCGCGGAAGTCGTAGTGCCCGTCCCCCATCAGGAGCACATAGGTCGGGGCCGGGCGGGTCCAGTTCGCGTAGGCGTAGGCCAGGAAGCCGCGGATCGCCTCTGGATCGAGGATGCCGCCGTTGAACTCGTCGTAGATGTCCTGCACGTCCACGGCCACGGTGGGCAATCCCTGAGCCGTCCGGTAGCCGGCCAGCGAGAGCGCGGCGGTGATGAAAGCGGCGGGCGCGATGATGATCTCGTCGGCGCGGTTGGCGGTGGAGCGGAGGTCCGACGGGCTGTCGGCGGCGATGCTCAGCGGGCTGAGCCGGCGCGCCAGCGACTGGGCCAGGTAGTGGCGCTCGCCGGCAATGGTCTGCTCGAAGCGCAGCCGGTAGGCCGCGCCGATCGGTTCGACGATCGTGTTGGCAATGAGGGTCGGGCTGAGCGGCTCGCTGATGTCGAACGTCTCGATCTCGCTGGTGGCGAACCCGTCCACCTGGTACTCCCACCGTCCGGCGGCATCGCCGTCGAAGAAGAGGCGGTCGTCCCCGGCGGTGTATGTCTTGCCATAGTCCATCTCGAACCAGTTGACGTAGACGAAGTCATAGGTGATGCCGCCGTCGCGGGGGAGGGAGACGGAGATGACGTTCTGGCCCTCCAGCAGGTAGGACGTGGGCACCGTGATGGTGAAGGCATACTCGGCCCGCGGGGCCCAGGTGGCGTCGTCGATCAGGTGGCCGTTGAGGTAGATGAGGCTGTGGTGTTGGGGGATGGCGCTGTAGCCGCGCAGCAGGCCGCGCACGGTGGCGGTGGGCGGCGCGGCGGCGACGTGCTGGAGAGTGGTGGTGAAGTTCCCTGACGCAGGCGCGCTGGCGGCGCGGACGTACCACCAGTACCAGTGATCTTCGTCCGGCCCGCTGGGGTAGCCAGACGTGTAGACGTGGTTTTCCTCAGCGTGGTGGGGAGTTTGGAAGGAGGCCGGCACCGTCGCCGTGCCGCCGGGCGCGCCGTCCACGGCGGCCATGCGCCGCCCGTTCGTGCCGCCCCAGGTCAGCCAGTAGACGTTGCGGTCGGTGTGGCGGGTGTCCAGCCCCTGGCCGTAGAAGAGGATGTAGTCGCCGGGGTCGAACGAGCCGTCGGCCTCGCCGTTGACCAGGATGGCGGCCTCCTGCCCCTGGTTGGATAGATGGAAGGTGCGCGGGTCGAGGCTGTCCACCGGGACGCCGGCGGCCTGCAGGTCGGCGTAGGACACCTGGTAGAGGCCGTCCTGGTTGACCAGCAGCCGGTAGGCGGGGGTAGGGCTTGCGGCCTGGCGCTCGCGCGGCGAGGCGGGGGAGGGGGCGGCGCGCCAGGGACGGGCAGCATCGTAGTTGATCAGGACGGCGCGCAGGAGCGCCTCGAACGGGCCCTCGTCAATGGCTGACTCCTGTGACCGGCCGGTGGCGGTCCAGCTCAG
>DAOTYW010000358.1:0-15759 GCA_034434755.1 Anaerolineae bacterium
TGCTGGCACGGAGTTAGCCGGTGCTTCCTTGGCGGGTACCGTCACGACCAGATGGTTGGTCCGGCCGCATCGTCCCCGCCGACAGGGCTTTACAACCCGAAGGCCTTCATCGCCCACGCGGCGTTGCTGCGTCTAGCTTTCGCTCATTGCGCAATATTCCTTACTGCTGCCTCCCGAAGGAGTCTGGCCCGTGTCTCAGTGCCAGTGTGGGGGGTCGCGCTCTCACGCCCCCTACCCGTCTAAGCCTTGGTAGGCCGTTACCCTACCAACTAGCTGATGGGCCGCGGGCCCCTCCCGAAGCACCGGAGCTTTACTCGACAGAACGAACTGCCGAGCACATCGGGTATTAGCGGCCGTTTCCAGCCGTTATCCCCGTCTTCGGGGCAGGTCACCCACGTGTTACTCACCCGTCCGCCGCTGATGTGCCCCCGAAGGGGCCTCATCGCTCGACTTGCATGTATTAGGCACGCCGCCAGCGTTCATCCTGAGCCACGATCGAACTCTCCGTATTTCACTACGGTCCGTAGACCGATGCGCTTGACCTCAGGCCCACTTGCGTTCCTTGCCTGCCACTCTTCAGTTGTTAAGGTGCCCCTCGTTGAGACCTGTACTATACCACGATCCGCTTTTCTTGTCAAGAGACAGCAACGGCCGATGTTCATCATCGGCCGGGCAACTTCCAGTCAATCGCTCGGAGTCTTGCCCTACTGCTCTCGATTGTTGACCGTTCTCTTGACTGGCTGTATTATACCCGAATACGTCCAATCTGTCAAGACCCTCACGCACCGGATGTCACTGCTCACCTTCCCGCAGGTTCGGGCGCAATGAACCTGCAGGAGGGTGAGATAAACAGTTGCGCCGGGTTTGACAAGCACACAGCTCGCAGTATAATACGCTTAGATAGCCCCGGTGGCGGAATAGGCATACGCAGCAGGTTGAGGGCCTGTGCCCGTAAGGGCGTGGAGGTTCGACTCCTCTCCGGGGCATAAAGAAAACGCGGGAGCCGGAACGGCGGTGGGGCGCAGACCCCGAACGATCTGGCTCCCCATAGGCAGCCCCACCGAGTACGGCGGGGCTTTCCGTTTGCGCGTGGATGCCGAGGGCGATGGCCGAAGACGCCATGCCCACGCTGGATTGGATCGGCAAACAGGCCGGGATCGGGCACCACGCGGTGAACAGCCCCGAGATCGCCGCCTGGCTGGGGCGCGTGGTGGGCGGCGAGAGCGAGAACCTCATCCGCCAAGTGGCTATGCATGATGTACCCCCGGCTGGTGCTGTTGCGCGAGCTGCTGGCGAATGCAACTACATCGGGCATGCCCGCACCGTGCTTTTGATAATACCCCACCCTCCCGCAGGTTTGTGCTGCCAATTGCGCCCAAACCTGCGCGAGAGTGAGCAGTTACTCGTTCCAAAGGAGAAGAGGATGGCCAAGCACCTCGTCCTGGTCGCCGGGAACATTGGCACGGGCAAGACCTCGCTCACCGAGCGCATCGGCGCGCGCCTGGGCTGGCGCACCGCCTTCGAGTCGGTAGCCGATAACCCCTACCTGGCCGACTTCTACGCCGACATGCGCCAGTGGTCGTTCCACCTGCAGGTCTTCTTCCTCGGCCACCGCGCCCGCCAGCACACGGAACTGGCGCTCTGCGCAGAGTCAGCCATCGCCGACCGCAGTATCTACGAGGACGCCTTCATCTTCGCCCGCGCCCTCCACCACATGGGCAACCTGAACGAGCGGGACTACTGGTCGTACCGCGCCGTGTTCGACCTGGTGGTGGGCGGGCTGCCGCGCCCCGACCTGCTGCTCTACCTGCGCGCGCCCGTGCCGGTGCTGATGGAACGCATCCACCGCCGCGGACGCCAGATCGAGAGCGGGATCAGCGCGGACTACCTGACCCTGCTCGACCGCTTCTACGAGGAATGGATCGGCGGGTTCGACCTGTGCCCGGTGCTGACCATCCGCACGGATGACCTGGACTTCGTCCACCGGCCCCGGCACCTGGACATCGTGGTGCAGCGCATCCACGAGCGGCTGACCGGCAAGGAAGACGTGACCTTCCCGGAGAACGCCAACGAGGGATCGCCAGGAGCGAGATGATGAAAACGCGGATCGTGTTGCTGTTTCTTCTGGTGTCGGCTGTGGCCTGCAACCTCGGCGTGGTCGAGGAAGACGAGGAGACGCCAGAGCCGCTGCCCCCCGCCACGCACCCGGCAGCTATTTATCCCCAGCCCCCTGGCACGTCGGCCAGCTTCGACGAATGGTCGCTGTGGGCCTCCGGCACCCAACTGCGCGGGGCCAACGTCTGGCAGCGCATCGTCGTGCCGGAACTGGATGGGCCGGAGTTCCTGGGCAGCGACCACGTCGGCCCGCCGTACACGCAGGCGGACTTCGACCGGCTGGCGGCCCTAGGCGCAAATTATGTCAATATCTCTCACCCCGGCCTCTTCACCGAGCGCCCGCCCTACGTGCTCGATGAACAGGTGCAGGCTAACCTCGACCGGCTGCTGGACATGGCCGCCCAGGCCGACCTGTTCGCCGTGATCACTTTCCGCACCGGGCCGGGCCGCAGTGACTTCACCTTCTACCGCGACGGCGCGGGCGATTGGTTCGACCCCGACCTGCTGATCGAGTGGGTCTGGAGCGATGAGGAAGCCCAGGACGCCTGGGCGCAGATGTGGCAGTACACCGCAGAGCGCTACCGCGACAACCCCATCGTCGTCGGCTATGACCTGATGTGCGAGCCGAACAGCAACGATGTGGCCCTCGGCCTCTGGGAACCGGAGGAGTTCTACCCGCAGTACGCCGGCACCCTCTACGACTGGAACCAGTTCTACCCGCGCCTGGTGGCCGCGATCCGCCAGGCCGACCCCGACACGCCGATCCTGGTCAGCGCGATGAGCTGGGGGGCGGTGAACTGGCTGCCCTACCTGCAACCCACCGACGACCCGCGCACGGTCTACACGGTGCACCCCTACGCGCCGCACGAGTACACCCACCAGGACCCGCCGGCCCTGGTCGCCTATCCGGGGGAACTTGACCTGGATTGGGACGGCGAGCCTGACCCCTTCGATCGGGCGTGGCTGGAGGGACACCTGGCGACCATGGCCGACTTCCGGCAGGAGCACGGCGCGCCGGTGGCAGCGAACGAGTACGGGGTGATCCGCTGGGTGCCCGGCGCCGCCGCGTACATGGCCGATGAGATGGACCTATTCGAGGCGATCGGCGCGAACTACGCCCTGTGGGTCTGGGACCCCGCCTGGGCGCCCTGGTGCGGGCAGGTCAGCGACTTCAATTTCCGCTATGGCCCCGACCCGGACAACACTACCGAGGTGCCGAACGAGCTGCTGGACGTCATCCTGGCCCACTGGGCGCGCAACGTCGTCCGCCCGTCCCACGCGCCGTAAGGGAGATGGCCCGCGCCCGATTCCCGCGCGGCTGAGCCGCCGCTGCGCGCTCGACTTGACACCCCCGTTGTCTGCGCTATACTGGGCCCCACGGGTCAGCCCCACCCGCCACCCACAGCCCAACGTGCCGACGGTGGGGCGAACCGATGTCTATGTCCAATCTCGACGTTCGGTCCAACAGCAGTGGACCGCACCTTGCCGTGGCGGTGGTGATCCCCGCCCATAACGAAGAGCAGCACATCGCCGGGACGCTCGAACCGGTCTGTGAGGTAGGCGACCTCGTCCAGATCACGGTGGTGGACGACGGTTCGACGGACAGCACGGCGGACATCGTCCGGCAGTACGCCGCGCGCGATGCCCGTGTCCGGTTGCTCCCACTGCCGACGAACATCGGCAAGGGCGGGGCCATGGCGGCCGGGGCGGCGGTCAGCCCGGCTGATCTGCTCGTCTTCCTGGACGCCGACCTGGTCGGCCTGCAGCCCGCACACATCTCCGCGTTGATCGCACCGGTCCGCCAGGGGCTGTGCCACATGAGCGTGGCGATCTTCCATGGCGGTCGGTTGTTGACCGACTGGTCGCACCGCCTGACGCCGATCCTGAGCGGGCAACGCTGCCTGTACTGGAACCTCTTTCGCGCCACGCCCGAGCTGACCGCGTCCCGCTACGGTGCCGAGGTAGCACTGAGCATCTACGCACGCCAACGCGGCTACCGCGTCCGGCCGGTCATCTGGCGCGGGGTAACCCACGTGATGAAACCGGAGAAGAAGGGGATTGTGCGCGGGTACCAGGCCTACCTGCGGATGTATACCGAGATCATCCGCTACGCAGCACGCCACGCCAGCCGGCGAACCCAACGCCGGGCCGATGGCCCGACCCCCATCGAGCCGCCGGGTCGGGCAGGCGCGTCACCCCCACCCGACCCGCACGGGGCGATCAGGAGCGTGGTCTAGGAGAGGCTCACCCCGCCGGACAGCGCCGCCTCCAACGCGGCGGGGTCAGTCACCGGCAGGCCGCAGGTGCCCTCCCGACAGATATAGGCGGCGGCCACGCTGCCGAGCGGGGAGCGTCCGCTCAGCAGCGGGACACCCCCCTCCGCCCGTCCCACGGCGATGACCTGATGGGGGCGGAAGCCCGCCGTGGCCCGCTCCAGCAGGGCGCGGGTGTCGTCCGCGTCCGGCGCGCCAACGATGGCGATCTCGCGGGGCCGCGAGAGGGCATAGTCCAGGGCAACCAGCCATTGTCCAAAGCCGAGCGGATAGCGGCCCATCCGTTCCTGCACCGCCTCCAGGCTGCGCCGCGCCCGCTCCGCATAACGCGGTTCGACCGCCAGCCCGGCCAGTTGGAACAGCACCGTGGCGGCCATGCTATTGCCCGACGGCGTGGCGTTGTCGTACACATCGCGCGGGCGGACGATCAGCGGCTCGTCGTCATCGGCGGTGTCGAAGAAACCAACCGGCGCGGCGAAGCGCTCCAGCATCGTCTCCGCCAGTTCCCGTGCCGCAGCGTACCAGCGCACCTGGAACGTGGTCTGGTACAGCTCGATCAGCCCGGCGATAACATCGGCATAGTCCTCGAGCTGCCCCCTGACCCGGACGCTCCCTTCGCTCCACACGTGCCACAGTCGGCCTCTCTCGTCGCGCAGACGAGATAGAAGGAAATCGCCCGCTCGTTCGGCAGCCTGGCGGTAATCGTCTCGCCGCCAGGCGCGCGCCGCCTCAGCGAAGGCGGCCAGCATCAGCCCGTTCCACGAGGCCAGCACCTTCTCGTCGCGGGCAGGATGGACGCGCCGCTGGCGGAGGGTGAACAGGCAGCGACGGGCGTCGGCCAGGGCCTGACGCTCCGCGAAACCGGCGGAGAGGGTCAGGATGTTCTTCCCCTCGAAGTTCCCCTCCCGCGTCACGCCGTAGGCAGCGATGAAGCGATCGGCCTCCTGGCCGAGCGCGGCGCGGACCTCGTCGAACGTCCAGAGGAAAAACCTGCCCTCCTCGCCCTCGCTATCGGCGTCCTGGGTGGCGTAGAACCCGCCCGCCGGATCGCTCATCTCGCGCAGGACATAGTCGAGGGTCTCCTGAGCAACGGCAGCGAAGAGCGGGTCGCCGGTCACCTGGGCGGCGTGGAGGTAGACGCGGGCGAGCTGGGCATTGTCGTAGAGCATCTTCTCGAAGTGGGGGGTCAGCCACTGCGCGTCCACCGCGTAGCGATGGAAGCCGCCGCCCAACTGGTCATAGATCCCGCCGCGGGCCATCGCCTCCAGCGTGCGGGTGACCATGCGGAGCGAAGGGGAGTCGCCAGTGGCGTGATAGTAGCGGAGCAAGAACTCGAGCACCATGGGCTGGGGGAACCTGGGCGCGCCGCCCCAGCCGCCGTGGACGGGATCGAAGCTCTCGTGCAAGGATTGGACGGCGAGGGAGAGGGTTTCAGGTTGCAGGGTTTCAGGTTTCAGGGTTTCAGGGGAGGACATCTGGCGGCGGATGGCGTCGGTGAGGCGGGCGCTGCCGTCCAGGAGGGCGGAGCGGCGCTCGCGCCAGGCGTCGGCCACCGCCCGCAGCACGTCGGCGAAGGCGGGCATCCCGTAGCGCGGCGCGGGCGGGAAGTAGGTGCCGCCGTAGAAGGGCTGCCCGCCGGGGGTGAGGAAGACGCTCATCGGCCAGCCCCCGCCGCCGGTCAGCGCCTGCACCGCGCTCATATAGATGCGGTCCAGGTCGGGCCGCTCCTCGCGGTCCACCTTGATGCTGACGAAGTGCTGATTGAGGATCGCTGCCGTAGCCGGGTCTTCGAAGGACTCGTGGGCCATGACGTGGCACCAGTGGCAGGCAGCGTAGCCGATGCTGAGGAAGATCGGCTTGTCCTCGCGGCGGGCCTTCTGCAGCGCCTCGTCGCCCCAGGGGTACCAGTCCACCGGGTTATCGGCATGCTGGCGCAGGTAAGGGCTGGACTCGTGGATCAGGCGGTTCGTCATGGGATCACCTCTCTGGGGAGTGCGGGCATTCACGCCAAGTTGTAACTGCTCACCCTCCCGCAGGTTTGGGCGCAATTAGCAGCCCACATCGCGCTTCAATGGCCACTCCGATTCGTTGCCCGGTCACTTCCGAACCTGCGGGAGGGTGAGATGAGCAGTTACGCCACGTTGACGAGCACACCGCGTCGCTGCTCGCGGGCTGCCCGCCAGCGCGGTTCGTCGTTGAGCTGCACCTGGTTCAGCCGCCAGTACAGTCCACGATGAGCCATCAGCTCCTCGTGCGTCCCCCGCTCGACGATCCGGCTGTCCTCCAACACGACGATCTGGTCGGCGCCGCGGATGGTGGACAGGCGATGGGCGATGACCATCGTCGTCCGCCCGACCATCAGCCGTTCCAGCGCCTGCTGGATCAACATCTCGGTCTCGGTGTCCACCGCCGAAGTCGCCTCGTCCAGGATCAGAATCGGTGCGTCTTTGAGCACGGCGCGGGCAATGGCGATGCGTTGTCGCTGCCCGCCGGAGAGCTTGACCCCGCGCTCGCCGATCAGCGTGTCGTAGCCATTGGGCAGTTGGAGGATGAACTCGTGCGCGTTGGCCACCCTGGCCGCCGCGACCATCTCCTCCTCCGTCGTCCCCGCCCGGCTAAAGAGGATGTTCTCGCGCACCGTGCCGTGGAAGAGGAACACATCCTGCAGGACTATGCTGATCTGCTGGCGCAGGCTCTTGAGCGTCAGGTCGCGAATGTCGTGCCCATCCAGGGTGATCGAACCCGCGCAGACGTCATAGAAGCGGGGGATGAGCATGGCCAGCGTCGTCTTGCCCACGCCGGTCGGTCCCACCAGGGCGGTGACCGTGCCCGGCGCGATGTCCAGGTCAATGTGCTCCAGCACCATGTCGCTCATCGCGTAGCGGAAGCTGACGTCGCGCAGGGAGATCGCGCCGCGCGCCCGGCCGGTCAGCTCGATGGCTCCCGGACGATCGGTCACGTCGGGCTGTTCGTTGAGCAGTTCGGCGACGCGCTCGGCGCCGGCCAGCGCCTGCTGGACACTCTCCCACACCTGGCTGAGGGCGCGCACCGGCTGGTAGAGCATCTCCAGGTAGAGGAAAAAGGCCACCAGGTCGGCCAGCGGGAGGGTGCGGTTGAGGACGAACCGCCCGCCGAAGTAGATCAGCACGATCGTCCCCAGCGCGGAAGCAAACTCGACCAACGGGTGAAAGGTCGCCATCAGGCGCAGGGCGCGCAGCAGCGAATCGCGATAGCGGGCGATGTGACTGCGGATGTGCGCCGACTCGGCCTCCTCCCGCGTGAACGCTTTGATCTCGCGGATGCCGGAGAGGTTATCGCTCAGCGCGGCGTTGAACTCGCCCAGCTCGACCTGGCGCTGGCGGAACGCCGGGCGCACGTATTTGGAAAAACCGCGCATGAGCAGGACAATGAACGGGATTGGGATCATGCTGAGCAGCGTCAGTGGCCAGCTCATGCTGAGCAGCACCCCGGTCACACCGACGAGCGTCAGCACGTTCACCGCCACGTCGGGGATCGCGTGGGAGATCAACTGCTCCAGCAGGTCGGAATCGTTGACCGTGCGCGACATCAACTGGCCGGTCTGCTTGTCCTCGTAGAAGCGCAAGGACAGCCGTTGGAGGTGCTCGTAGATCTCCGCCCGCACGTCGGCGACGACGCCCCAACCGGCGACGTGGGCCATGTAGCTGCGGACGAAGCTCAACCCCACCCGCACGACGTAGATGCCCAGGGCCAGCAGCGCCAGTCGGGCGACGACGTGCAGCGTTTGCGGACCGGCATGCGGGTCGGTGACCGCGTTGATCATCATGCGGACGATCCAGGGGGCGTAGAGCTGCACCCCCACGAGCAGGAGCATGCTCAACACCGTCAGCGCCAGCGGGCCGACGTATCGTTTGGCGAACTTGAACGTAAATCCCAGAGACTTCATACCACCATCCATTCGCAAACATGCGGAGATACCCAGAGTATAAGACAGAGGGGGGAAGTTGTCAAAGGCCGACAGCAGGCAGGTAGCGCGACGATTGCCTCTTGACAAAAATCAAGTAGTATATTATAATTCTTGATATACGGATCAATATTCTTGAGGAGCGAAAGATGTACCCACTCCCAACCGCCTGTCCGGTGTGTCACGACGACCTGTTGGTGACGCGGCTGATCTGCCGCAACTGCGGCACGGCTCTGGAGGGACGCTTCACCCTGGAGCGGCTGTTCCAGTTGACCCCCGAACAGCTTCATTTCGTCGAGGTTTTCCTCCGCTGCGAGGGCAAGATCAACCGCGTCGAGGAAGAGCTGGGCATCTCGTACCCCACCGTGCGCAGCCGCCTCACCGAGGTCATCCGCGCCCTGGGCTACGAGGTCGGCGAGGAAGCGGGCGACGACGAGAAGCTGCGTCAGGAGGTGCTGGCCCAACTGGCTCGCGGCGAGATCACCTCCGACGAGGCATTCCGACGCTTGCAGGGAAAATAAGGAGGAGTCATGTTCGAACAGACGATTCCGACATCCGCTACGCCTCACATCGTGGTCATCGAATACCTGGGCGATCTGATCGTGCGCGGCGACGCCCGCCCGCAGGTGACTGTCCGCCTGCGCAACGGTTCCCGCGACGTGAACCTGCAACACGAGGGGGACACGGTCACGATCTCGGCGCGCACCGACGGCTACATCACCTGTCCATTGGGCACCACCCTGACCATCCACACGGTGCGTGGCGACCTCAAGCTAAAGGAGGTCCAGGGAGCGATCACCATCGGCACCGTCTACGGCGACGTGGCCCTGCGCACGGTCGGGCCGACGACCCTGGAGCAGACCCAGGGCGATCTGAGCGTCCGGCAGGTGACCGGCGACCTGCAGGCGCACAGCGTGGCCGGGGATGTGCTCATCCGCGGCGTGAGTGGCGCCGTCGCGCTCCAGGGAGTGGGCGGCGACCTGCGCGCGGAGGGCGTGGCGGGCGGGTTGACGGCAACGGGCGTCGGCGCGGACGTGCGCCTGGGGCCGCCCTTCGCGCCCGGCGCGGTCTACCGCGTTACCGCCGGCAGCGACCTGATCGCCTACCTCCCCGCCGATGTCAGCCTGCAGATGACCTTCCGCTCCGGCGGGCAAGTGCGCTCCAGTATCCCCAACCTGCCCCTCCACGAGTCCGCCGGGGAGACCCGTGGCGTGCTGGGCGCCGGCGAGGCCACCCTGCAGGCCCAGGTCGGCGGCCACGTCCGCCTCCGCCCCGCCGAGGGCGAGACGGCGACGATGGACGAGCTGGACCTGGACGTCGCCACCGAGGTCGAGGGGTTGGGCGCGGTGATCGAGGCGCGCATCACCGAGGCAATGGCAGAGATGGAAATGCGCCTGGAAGAGAGCCTGGGCCGTGTCAGCAGCGACGTGGTGCGCCGCCGGGTGGAACGGGGCGCCGAACACGCCCGCCAGGCCCTGGAGCAGGCCGCCGAGCAGGCCCGCCGGGCGGCGGAGCGCGAGGCCGAACGGGCCCGCCTGCAGCGCGAACGCGCCGAACGACGCTGGCAGCGCGTCAGCGGCCAGCGCCCCCGTCCACGCAGCGAGTCGGTGACCGACGAGGAGCGCATGCGCGTGCTACGCCTGGTGGAAGGCGGCAAGCTCACCCCCGAACAGGCCGCCGAACTGCTGGCCGCGCTGGAGGGCCGCTGATGATCGCCGTGGCTGCCCGCCGCCCCGTCGAGGGCATCGTCCCGTTCGACCCCTTCCTCCACCTGCGGGCCGTGACCGAGCTGATGGCCCAGGCCTTCGCCGGCGAACTGGGCCCCGGCGCCCGCCAGATGCTGCGCCGCATGCAGCGGATGGCCCGCTGGGGCATGCTCAGCCCGCTGATCTGGGAAGCCGCCGGCAGCCCGCTGGACCCGTCCGGGCTGGTCTGGCTGGAAGGCGACGAGGTGATCGGCAACGTCTCCCTGCGGCCGGCCAGCACGCCCGGCGGGTGGATGATCGGCAATGTCGCCGTCCGCGCCGACCGCCGCGGGCGGGGGATCGGTCGAGCGCTGATGGATGCCGCCGTCCAGATGGCCCGCGAGCGGGGCGGCGAGTGGGTCGGCCTGGAAGTGCGCACCGATAACGAGGCCGCCCACCGCCTGTACGAGCGCATGGGCTTCGCACCGATCGGCAGCGCGCTGGAGATGGACCGCCCGTCCGGGCTGCCCTGGCCGCCCGCCGTCCCGCGCTCCCTCGCCCTGCGCCGGGCGCGGGCCAGCGACAACGACACCCTCTACCGGCTGGCTCAGGATGGCCTGACCCGTCACCACCGCGAGGTGCTGGAACTGCGTCCCTCGCTCTACCGCGCCGGCTGGGAAGAAAGGCTGGTCGGCTGGTTCGACGGCTGTCAGGACGATTGGTGGACCTCCTCGGAAGGGGGGCAGGTAGTCGGCGGGTTGCGCGTCAACAGCCATTGGGCAGGGCGCTACCATCAGCTCGACGTGCTGGCCCGGCGCGACCGGTTGGAGGAACTGGGGCCGCAGCTCGTCGCTGCCGCGCTGACCATTCTCTCCCGCCGCCGCGCCTGGGAGGCCACCGTGTTCCTGCCGGGAGTCCGCGCACTCCTCGAACCGTCCTTCCTCGCCGCCGGCTTCCAGCCCCTGCGCCGCCTGACGCAGATGCGCCTGTCCCTGGGGCAGCGCGTGAGAATTGTCCCATGAACGCCCTGACCCAGCAATTCAAGCGCGCTTCCGGCCTGAGCCGCAACGCCAAACTGTTCCTGGCGCTGACGGCGATCAACGGCCTGGGGAACGGCGCCTTCATGCTCTTCTTCAACCTCTTCGTCCTCGCCCGCGGCAACGACGAGGCATTCCTGGGACTGCTGATGTCGGCGATGAGCCTGGCTGCCGTGATCCTGGGCCTGCCGATGGGCATCCTGGCCGACCGGATGGGGCGCAAGCAGGCGCTCATGATGAGCATGTTTCTCTCGCTGGCGGCAATCATGCTGCTCCTGCTCTCGCCGGGCGACTGGCCGCTGGTCCTGGCCGCGATCGGCCTGGGCGCGAGCAACGCGCTGTGGATGGCCACCGGCCCGGCGTTCATGGCCGAGAACTCCATCTCCGAGGAGCGTCCGACGCTGTTCAGCCTGCAATCCGCCGTGGGAACGCTGGTGGCCTTCGCCGGCGCCGCCCTCGGCGGACCGCTGCCAGCGCTCTTCGCCGGACTGCTGGGGGTCGAGCCGGAGGGCGTGACCGCCTACCGGGTCACCCTGCTGGTCGCCGCCGCGACGATGGCGCTCGCCCTCGTCCCGCTGGCGTTGGTGCAGCAGCAGGCGCGACGCACAGGAGTTGGGACAGAGGGAAAACCTCAAGGCCTCTCGCTGCGCTCGCTGACGCGGCCGGATATGCTCCGCTTGCTGGGGCCGCAATTGATCATCGGCCTGGGCGCCGGCCTGCTGATCCCCTACCTGAACATCTTCTTCAAAGAGCGTTTCGCCGTCTCCGACAGCGCGCTGGGAGTGATCTTCGCCGTTTCCCAACTGCTGGTGGGCGTGGCCACGCTGGCGACGCCGCTGCTGGCCGAGCGCTGGGGCAAGGTGCGCACGGTCGTCGGCACTCAGTTGGCCTCCCTGCCCTTCCTGATGGCCCTGGGGTTCGTGCCGGTACTGCCGGTGGCGGTCGGTTCCTTCTGGACGCGGGCAGCGCTGATGAACATGGGCAGCCCGCTCTACACCGCCTTCGCCATGGAGCAAGTGCGCGAGGAGGAGCGCGGTCAGGCCGGGGCGCTGCTGGGACTGGCCTGGTCCGTCGGTCAGGGGATCGGCCCCGGCATCAGCGGTGTGGTGCAGACCCGCGTGGGTTTCCCGCCGCTGTTCCTGACCACGGGAGCGACCTACCTACTGGCTGCGTTGCTCCTGCAGGCCTTCTTCGGACAGACAGAGCGGCGCGCAGCGGCTGAGGCGGGAGCGATTGTATGACGCGGGGACGCGGAGACAGGGGGACGCGGAGACGCGGGGACGCGGAGACGCGGAGAAACGGAGACAGAGGATGGGGATAAAGAAGGGACCGACCGGCATGCCGGGTTTCACCCTTGTCTGGGCCGGACAGGTGGTCTCGCTGCTGGGCAGCGGGATGACCTGGTTCGCCCTCACCATCTGGTCCTGGCAGACCACCGGACAGGCAACCGCCCTGGCACTAGTCGGCTTCTTCGCCTTCGCGCCGACGGTGCTGCTCAGCCCCGTCGCCGGGGCGCTGGTGGACCGCTGGAACCGCAAGCTGGTCATGATGTTCAGCGATCTGGCCGCCGGTCTGATGACGGTCGTCGTCTTGCTCCTGTACACCACCGACCGGCTACAGATTTGGCACCTGTTCGTCACCGGCGCCTTCGCCGGCGCGTTCCAGGCCTTCCAGTTCCCCGCCTACTCGGCGGCGATCACGATGATGCTGCCCAAGGCCCAGTACGCCCGCGCCAACGGCATGCTCTCGCTGGCCGACAGCGCCGCCGGCGTCTTCGCGCCGCTGACCGGGGGTGTCCTGCTGGGACTGATCGGCATCCAGGGGATTCTGGTGATCGACGTGATCACCTTCGTCGTCGCCATCGCCGCGCTGCTGGTGGTCTTCATCCCCCAGCCGGAAACCACGGCGGCCGGGCGCGAGGCTCGCGGCAGCCTGTGGAAGGAATCGTGGTACGGCTTCCGCTACATCTTCCAGCGACCCAGTCTGCTTGGGCTGCAGTTGGTCTTTTTCTGCTCGAACCTGATCGCATCGTTCGCCTTCACCGTCCTGGCCCCTATGATCCTGGCCCGCACCGACAGCGACAGCGTTGTGTTGGGCACCGTCCAGTCGGTGATGGGCATCGGCGGGGTGATCGGCAGCCTGGTCATGAGCGTATGGGGCGGGCCCAAACGGCGCGTCCACGGCGTGCTGCTGGGCATGGCCTGCAACAGCCTGCTGGGACAGGCGGTACTGGGCTTCAGCAGGAGCCTACCGGTCTGGATCATCGGAGCTTTCTTCAGCTCGTTCTTCATCCCGTTCATCAACGGCTCGAACCAGGCCATCTGGCAGGCCAAGGTGGCCCCCGACGTGCAAGGGCGCGTCTTCGCCACGCGGCGGCTGATCGCCCAAGTCTCCGCGCCGGTGGCCATGCTGCTGGCCGGCCCGCTGGCCGACCGGCTGTTCGAGCCGGCCATGCAGACGCAGGCGAGCTTGATGAGCACCACCTTCGGCTGGCTGGTCGGCAGCGGCCCCGGCGCCGGGATGGCGCTCATGTTCGTCAGCACGGGCTTGCTGGGGGCGCTGGTCGGGCTGGGCGGCTACGCCTTCCACGCCGTGCGCGACGCTGAGGATATCCTGATAGACCACGGGGCAGAGGAGACGCGGTGACGCGGAGACGCGGAGACACGGGGACGCGGAGACACGGGGACGGGGAGACACGGAGACGGGGAGACGGGGAGACGCAAATAGGAGGTTGGTATGGAAGAGCGACGACGGATTCTGGAGTTGATCGAGAGCGGGCAGATCAATGTCGAAGAGGGCGTCCGGCGGCTGGAGGCGCTGGGAGGGACGGGGGCCCCGGTGCCCGAACGGGGGCCTGCGGCCACTCCCGCGCCGGTCGCGCTGGTCACACGTCCGCCGTGGATCCGTACGCTGGCGCGGATCGTGTTCTGGGCCGGCGTGATCCTGTTGATCGGCGGGCTGCTGCTGGTGACCGCCGTCTACGCCTGGGGCATCCCCACCGGCTGGCAGGCCCTCGGCTGGCCGCTCTTTGTCGTCGGCCTGCTCGTCCTGATCCTGGGCTGGTGGCTGGAGCGGGCGCACTGGATGTCGCTGCGCGTGCACGATCCCGAGGGGCCGAACATCGCGCTGGCGCTTCCCCTGCCGCTGACACTCTTCGGCGGGCTGATGCGCATCCTGCGCCCATTCGTCCCCCCACTGCGCGAAACGGCGGTGGATGAACTGCTCATCGCCCTGCAGGAAGAGCTGCGCGCCGGCCACCCACTGATCGTTGATGTGGACGAGCGGGAAACCGGGGAACGGGTCCAGGTGTATTTCGGATAGGAGGCTGGCATGGCCGCACCAGAGGAACGATTGAAGATCTTGCAGATGTTGGAAGAGGGAAAGATCAGCGCCGAGGAGGCGGCGGCGCTCCTGCGCGCCCTGGAAGGCGGACAGCGTCCCCCGCCGCCTCCGGTGGACCGCAGCCGCTTCCTGCGCGTCCAGGTGACCGACCTGGAGTCAGGCAGCGCCAAGGTGAACGTCACCATCCCGGTCGGCCTGGTTAGCGTGGCCCTGCGCATGGCCGAGCGGTTCGCCCCGGAGACGCAGAACATTGACTTGCAGGAGCTGGCCGAGATCATCGCCAGCGGCACGCTTGGCAAGGTCGTCGAGGTGGCGGATGCCGAGGAGAACGAGCGGGTGGAAATTTACGTGGAATAGGCCCATCATCCGGACTTGACGCCCCTCCCGCCGGTGGTATCATGCCGGCGGGAGGTGGCATGTCCGCACGACGCCAGACCGGCCTGGCGATGGGAGTGATTGTGCTGCTGGCGGCGGGCCTGGTGCTGCTGCTGCTGGGCCGCCAGATGGAGGTACCGGCGGACGAGACGCCGTCGCCCCCGCCCACGGGAGTCGCCAGCGCTGCTCCGTCCCCCTCGCCATCGCCTCAGCCCTCCCCCTTCGCCGGCCCATTCCTCTACACCGTCCAGCCAGGAGACACCCTGGTCGGCATCGCCGCCGAGTTCGGGGTCTCCCTGGAGGAGCTGATCGCCGCCAATGGCGTGAGCGATCCGGACATGCTGAGCGTGGGAGAGGTGCTGGTCATCCCTGGACGGACGGCAGCGGTCACCGTGCCCGCCGACCTGCCGACCCCGGCGCCGGCCACCCCCCTGCCAACCCCCACCTCGACCGGGCCACCGCTGGTCGAGATCGCCGGCGTGGACAGTGCCGGGACGCTGGTGACGGAAGCGGTGCGCGTGCGCAACAGCGGTGGAGCGGCGGCGCTGGAGGGCTGGACACTCTCCGACCTGTCCGGCAACCGCTTTACCTTCCCCCGTCTGATCCTCTTCCCCGGCGGCGAAGTGGCGGTCCACTCCGCCGGCGGGACGGACAGTCCCACCCACCTCTACTGGGGACGCAGCACGCCGGCCTGGGAGCGAGGCGAGCTGATCACGCTGCGCGACCAGGAGGGGACGGTGGTGGACACCTACATTGTCCCCTGACCCGCCGAGTAACTGCTCACCCTCCCGCAGGTTCGGAAATGCCCGAGCGACGAAGCGGAGTGGCCATGGAAGCGCGATTTGGGCTGCCCATGGCGCCCAAACCTGCGGGAGGGTGAGCAGTTACCCCGCGGGGTAACTGCCTACCCTTTACCAGGCCTGGTGCTGGCAGGGCCGGTGTGCCGGCCCCTCACCCCGCCCCCTGGCCCCCCCCCCCCCCCCCCCCCC
>DAOTYW010000359.1:0-3619 GCA_034434755.1 Anaerolineae bacterium
TGACCTCCAGGAAGGAAAGGATAGCCCAATTATACCATGACCGCTGTGTCCTCTCTGCCCTTTTTAAGCACCCTCCGGCGGGAGAGGGGCGGGGGCCAGGGGGTGGGGTGAGGGCTCAGCGCCGCGGACGGTAGGCAGTTACAATTAACCACAGATTCCACAGATTACACGGATTCCTTTAAGAGAATCTGTGCAATCCGTGGAATCCGTGTAATCTGTGTAATCTGTGGTTACCTACGCTTCACCTCTTCCCACAGACCATCCAACTCATCAATCGTCATCCGCCCCAGCGGCAGCCCGCGCGCGCGGGCCAGTTCCTCCAGCGCGCGGAAGCGGGCAGCGAAGCGGGCGTTCGCCTGTCGCAGCGCTGCCTCCGGATCCACCCCCAGGTGACGCGCCCAGTTCGCCATCGTGAACAGCAGGTCGCCGAACTCTGCCTCGATCTCCTCAGCCGTGCCCGCCGCCGCCAGCTCGGCCATCTCCTCGCGTACCTTCTCCACTACCCCTGCTGGATCGGGCCAGTCGAAGCCGACACGGGCGACCCGCTTCCCATAGGTATGCGCTTGCTGCAGCGCCGGCAACGCTCGCGGAACACCCTCCAGCAGCGAACCTCCCCCACCCCGCTCCACGCTCTTGATCTGTTCCCACTGCGCCAGTACCTCCTTCCCGCTGTTCACCACGGCCTGCCCCCAGACATGCGGGTGGCGACGCTTCAGCTTGGCGTCAATGCCGGCGATCACGTCGGCCATGCGGAAATCCCCCTCCTCGGTAGCGATCTGGACGTGCAGGAGGATCTGCAGGAGCAGATCGCCCAGTTCCTCGCACAGCCTGTCCATATCGCCGGCGTCTAGCGCCGCCAGCGTCTCGTATGCCTCCTCCAACACTGCGCTGCGCAGGCTCTCGTGGGTCTGTTCGCGGTCCCACGGGCAGCCGTCGGGGGCACGCAGACGGGCAACCGTTTCCTGCAGCCCCTCGAAGCTGCTCACCGGCGGCAACGGAGGGACGTACAGGGACGTCAGGTGGGTCATCTCCTGGCGATCCAGTTCATACAGCGGGACACTCACCACTTGCTCGTCGGCGGTACCGGCGGCGTGAACGAGGCTAACCAGGTGCTCATCGGGGTACTGGTTCATCAGCGTCAGCTTCAGATCGCTGGCCAGCGCCCGGCTATAGACCTGGCCGATCAGCGCCGGTAGATCGGGGGCCAGCAGTGGGTGGTGCAGCGCGGCCAGGGCGATAGCGTCGTGGAGCTGCAGGCCCTCCAGCCCATCCAGCCTCAGCGCGGTCAGGGTCGGTTCGACGAAGCTCAGCCCGGCGATGATGCGCACCGGCAGCCCCGTCTGGCGCGCATCGGCCAGCACCCGCTGGACGGTGGACTCACCGACCAGCGGATGGCCGGGCACGGCGTAGAGCACCCCTTGGGGACGGGCGGCCAGCCGCAGCACCTCGTCGGCGATGACCTGGTAGACGGTAGCGAAGTCCGGCGACGATTCGTAGAGCGCATCGAAGGAGTGCAGGGCCAGGTGGCCAGGCAGCCCGGCGACGGTCGGGTGACGGACGGTGCGCAGCCAAAGCTCGTCCGCCGCCGAGAGCACCTCCCACGCCTCCCGCGTCAAGTGGCGCGGATCACCCGGCCCCAATCCGACAATCGTGATCGCCATCCTTCCCTCCCGGACATGTTTGTCACTCACCACAGAGACACAGAGAACACAGAGGGAAAAAGACTCTGTGCTCTCTGTGTCTCCGTGGTTCTCAAGCTGCTTACGCGGCGCGGCGGCGCTTGCGCAGCCGCACCAGCCAGCGGATCAGGAAGACCAGGCCAACGATCGGCGCACTCAGCAGGATCAGGGTAGGCAGGCCCACAATGACCAGGACGATCACTGCTTTGACGAAGAACTCCAACACATCCAGCAGCATCTCGACCGAACTGCGCACCGTGCCGGGCAGGTTCCAGCCGCCGACCTCCAGCGGTTGGGCCAGCGCGTCGGGCGTCAGGTTGACGGTGATCGTCGCCAGGGCGACCTGGTCCTGCAGGTACTCCATCCGCCCGGTCACCTGCTCAATCTCCTGCTGCGTGGCGCTCAGTTGTTCATAGACCGCCAGCACCGCCTCGGTATCCTCGGCCTCGGCGAGGAACTCCAGCAGTTGCGCCTCCTTGGCCCGCAGGTGACGCAGGCGGGCCTCCAGGTCCACGTACTCCCCGGTCACGTCCTGGCCAGAGACGGACTCCTGGCGGACAGTGGTGGCCATGTCCTTCAACCGTTGCATGGCCAGCTCGAACGATTCCGCCGGGATGCGCAGGGTCACGCTGCCCTGGATGCCCTGCTGATACTGGTAGGTATTGAGGGAGACCACGTAGCCGTCCAATTCCTCGGCCAGCGCCTGGATGTCGGCCAGGGCCTGTTCGCTACTGGGGACGATCAGGTCGAGGCTGCCGGTGCGGATCACCATCCGCTCGACGGCCAGGTCGGGCGATGCCTGCCCCTCGGAGCGGGCGTAGTATTCCATGTCTGCCGCCTGTTCCGCAGCTCCGCCCGCGAACCCCGGCTGCGCAGGTGTCGCCGTCTCTATGGTGCCGAACGAGCGCGCGCATCCGCCGGTCAGCAAGAGCACGGCCAGAACAGGGATAACGACCCACAGATGTCTTTTCATCTCTCCTCCAGATCCTGAATCGTTTCCCTTAAGACGATCACGGAACTCGTGACGTTCCTCAACGGCCGGTGGCGATCCGTTCGATGAGTCGGCGCGGCAGGTTGCGGGCGCGCATTCGCTCCTGAGTGATCTCAATCGGATAGGAGACGCGGCGGTGTTCCCAGGTCATCGCCTCGGTGTCCAGGATCGCGTAGCTGGCCCGTGGGTCGCCATCGCGCGGCTGACCGACACTGCCCGGGTTGAGGATCATCCGATAGACACTCAACTGAATCGGCTGGGAGTACGGCGGGACAAGAGGATAACAACGGTCGTGTTCCTCGTCCAGGCCGAAAATGACCGGGATATGCGTGTGTCCGACCAGGCAGATGGGCGTGGTGAAGTACGAGAAGCTCAACAGCGCTATCCCGGCGTCCAGCAGGTACTCCCACACCGGTTCGCGGGGGCTGCCATGAGCGAGGGTGAAATCCCCCTGAACCATATGGGTCGGGAGAGCCTCCAGGTACTCACGCCCTGCCGGACAGAGTTCCTGGCGAGTCCAGGCACTCGTCGTGCGGGCGTCCATATTGAACTGGTCCAGATTGAGCCGCCCAATGGCCGCCCAGTCATGGTTGCCGGCCAGCGAGATATGGTCGAAATCCTGGATCCTCTCGATGCACTCATTCGGATCGGGCCCATATCCCACCAGGTCGCCTAAACACCAGATGATGTCGAAAGAACCAGCATCCTTGAGCACCGCCTCTAGCGCAGGTCGGTTGGCGTGGATATCCGAGATCACCAGACAGCGCACAAGTCTCTCTCCGGCATAGGTTATGAAGTCGTAACTGCCTACCCTCCGCAGGTTTGGGCGCAGTCTCCGCATGGGAGTACGTCACACAGGGTTGCTCGCTTTCTCAACTGCGGGGTCACTGCCTACCGTCCGCGACGCGAGCCCTCACCCCACCCCCTGGCCCCCCCCCCCCCCCCCCCC
>DAOTYW010000360.1:0-3627 GCA_034434755.1 Anaerolineae bacterium
AAGCGCACGTTCTTAGCAACCCCAAGAGTGCCACAGGATCCTCATTTTTTCAAGTTCCACGGTTTACTGGAGTGCTACCACGCAGAGAGAACACAGAAATCTCCGCGTTCTCCGCGCGCTCTGCGGGGAGATATACTCATCGGTTTGAGGCAAAGCTTCGTTAGGCCGTTACGGCTGTTTTAGGTGCCGCCCTCTCAATCCAACTCCCCGCGCACCGTCTCCAGCAGCGCCTCGGCGTGGAGCTGTTCCAGTGTGTAGCAGGGCGCTTCCAGGTGATCGGCCAGCGCCTGGGCGTGCCCCTGATCGAAGGCAGCGTGCTCCATGTTAATCACCACCGAGCGGATGTGCGCCTGCGGGAACAGTTCAGCGATGCGATGCGCCTCCACCTGGGGCGGCTGGTCGCTCAGCGAGACGTTCCCCGCTCCATCGGTGAGCAGGACCATCAGCGGGATCAGGTCGGGGTGCTGGCGCCGCTCGCGGGTGATCACCTCGTAGGCCAGTTGCAGGCCGGCGGGGAGGGGGGTCTTGCCGCCAACCGGCACATCCAGCAGCGCCTTCTGCGCCCGTTCGACGCTGTTGGTCGGCGGGAGCACCAGCCGGGCACCGTTCTTCTGGAATACCACCAGCCCCACCCTGTCGCGCCGCTGGTAGGCGTCGGTGAGCAAGGACATCACCGCCCCCTTGGTCGCCTGCATGCGCTCGGCCACGGCCATGGACCAGGAGGCATCCACCACGAAGAGGATCAGGTTGGCGGCGCGGCGGACGCGCACTTTGCGCTGGTAATCGGCGGAGCGGACGGCCAGCGCCGGCCCGCCAGGGCGGCGACGCTGGCGCTGGTGCGGCGCGGCGGCGCGCAGCGTGGCGTCGAAAGCCAGGTCGCGGGGGTCATCCGGCGAGGGGCGGGACTGGATGTAGCGACCCCGTTTCTGGTCGGTGCGGGTGCGGCTGCGACGACCGCCCGCCGAGCGGGTCAGCCGGTCCAGGGGGGTATCCAATCGGCGGGGGGTGAAATCGTCGGTCGGTGCGACCTGTTTGCCACCCTCCCACCAGCGCCCCTCGGAGGGCCAGCGGGGGACGGTCTGCAACACCGGTTCGCGGGGGGGGACGGGGTCGCGCGGTTCCGCCGCATCGTCGCGCTGCTCAACCGCTAGAGCGTTTTTTTTTCCCCGGCGCCGGCGGTTGCCATCTCCTCCGGCGGGCCGGCTGGTTCGGCAGGGAGCTGGGCGCGGGCGGCTGCTAGCCGCTCGTCCAGGTCGTCCAGCGTCGCCTGCGTCGGCTGGAGCGGGTGGCGCTTCAGGCGGTGCGGCAGGGCCAACTGCGCTGCCAGGAGGATGTCGCGGTCGCTGATCCGCAGGCGGCCCTCGAAAGCAGCGTGCGCCTGGGCGGTCTTGAGGATGACCAGGTCGGGCCGGTGGCCGTCTACACCCAGTTCGGCCATCGTCGCGGCAATGACAGTCAGGTCGTTCTGGGTATAGCGCACCTGCGTCAGCCGTTGACGGGCGCGAGCGATGTCATCGGCCAGGGCGCGCTCGCGCGGTGCCCATTCGGCGCGGAAGCCCTCGGCGTCCTCCTCGAAGGCCAGGTTGCGCTCGATGATCTGCACGCGGGCCTGCGGATCGTGGACACCACGGATGTCCACGCAAAGGGCAAAGCGGTCGAGCAACTGCGGGCGCAGGTCGCCCTCCTCCGGATTCATCGTCCCGACGAGGATGAAGCGGGCCGGGTGGGTGAAGGAGATGCCCTCTCGCTCGACCACGTTCACACCCATTGCCGCAGCGTCGAGGAGGATATCCACCACGTGGTCGTCCAGCAGATTGACCTCGTCCACGTAGAGGATGCCGCGATTGGCGGCGGCCAGCACACCGGGTTCGAAGTGACGCTCGCCCTGCTGGATCGCCCGCTCGATGTCCAAGGTACCCACTACGCGGTCCTCGGTCGCACTGACCGGCAGGTCCACGAAGCGGGTGCGCCGTTGGGCGATGGGGAACGGCTCTCCGGCAGCGGCCCGTTCCTGGCAGAGGGTACACCAGGCAGCCGGCTGATCGGGGTCGCATGAAAAGGGACAATCGGCGATGACGGAGATCTCCGGCAGCAGCATGGCCAGGGCGCGGGCGGCGGTGGACTTGGCAGTGCCGCGCTCGCCGCGGATGAGCACGCCGCCGATCTGCGGGTAGACGGCGTTCAGCACCAGCGCCTGCTTCATCAGGCTCTGGTTGACAATGGCGGTGAACGGGAAGATTGGCGGCATTCTCTCCTCTCTTGGATTATACCGCAGTTATGGGTGGAGACAAGGTGACGCGGAGACGCGGAGACGCGGGGACGCGGGGACACGGAGACGCGGAGACGCGGGGACACGGAGACGCGGAGACGCGGTGACGCGGTGTCACCGTGTCTCCGCGTCACCGTGTCACCGTGTTACCGCGTTGCCGTGACCTTGATTGCCTTCGGCTTGACCGCTTCCATCTTCGGCAGCGTCAGGGTCAGCACGCCGTTCTCGAAGACCGCCTCGGCCTTCTCCACGTCCACCGGCACGTTCAGCGTCAGCGAGCGGGAGAAGGTGCCGAACGGACGTTCCTGGAACAGGTACTCCACGTTATCCAGCGGGCCGCGCAGCTCGCCGCGGATCGTCAGGGTATCCCCCTCGATACTGATATCCACTTCCTCCGGCAGCAGGCCCGGCAGGGAGGCGGTCACCACGATCTCCTCAGGCGTCACGTAGACGTCCACCGGCAGACGCAGCGGCTCTTCCTGGGTACCGCGTCGCCACGGCAGTCGCGGGCGCACCACCGACTCCTCGAGGAGCCGATCCATCGCTTCGCGCAGAGAGACCATGTCGCGCCACGGGTTCATGCGAATCACTGTCATCGTATGCCTCCTGCATCGCACGGGCCATCAGCCCGCGTCTCGGATTACTTCCTGGTCTTCACCTTGATCGTCTTCGGCTTGACTTCCTCGGCCTTCGGCAACGTGAGGGTCAGGATGCCGTTCTCGAAAGAGGCCTCCGCCTTGTCGGTCACCACCGCGGCGGGCAGAGCGATGGAGCGGCAGAAGCTACCGTACCGACACTCGCGCCGCAGATAGTTGCGGTCCTTGACCTCTTCCTCCTCCTCCGCCTTCCCGCGGATGGTCAGGATGTCGCCGGTCACGCTGACCTCCAGGTCCTGCGGCTTGACGCCCGGCAGGATCGCCTTGACCGTGACCGCGTCCGCCGTCTCGTACATATCCACGGCGAACGGTTCGGCCCCCGCCGGGAATAACAGGCTGCCGAACGGACGGACGAACGACTCTTCGAACAGACGGTCCATCGCCTCGCGCAGGCTCAGCAAGTCGCGCCTCGGTTCCCAACGCATCAGATCCGACATCTTCCACCTCCTCGAACATACTCAGATTTTTTGGAAGCAGCCATATTGTGCCCGCAGCGGATTAGATGGACACAAGAGGGAGATTAGAGTTTCGCTAGAAAGCACCGAGACGCCCCGTAAAGGCTCACCCTGCCGCAGGTGTGCGTAATTTGCCGCCCAAATCGCACTGCCTACCCTCCCGCAGGTTAGAAAGCGGCCGGCAAGAGGGCGAGCAGCCCATTGCGGCGCACTTCAATGCTGACACACGAGAAGCCGCGCCCATTCA
>DAOTYW010000361.1:0-1752 GCA_034434755.1 Anaerolineae bacterium
CATGGCGGACGCGTTGCTGGAGATGGGGGGCGACCTGGAGCAGGCCGAGGCGCTGAGCCGGCAGGCCCTGGAGCTCGGACGGCCGATCTTGGGCAAGGAGCCGCTGGGCTGGCTGCTGCTGACCTGGGGACGGGTGCGCGCCCGCCGTGGCGACCGGGCCGGCGCCCAGGAGGCGATCGAGGAATCGGCCCGCCTGCGCCGCGAACTGAAGCAGTTCTACCCCCTCCTGTACAACCTATCCGCCCTGGCCGAGATGCACCTGGAGCGAGGCGATCTGGCAGCCGCGCGGGCCTGCGTCGAGGAGATGAGCGGCATCCTGTTCCCGCCCGATGGACGGACGGTCGAGAGCGAAGAGGTGGCCGCCGCCTGCCTGGCCGGCTACCACGTCCTGCGCGCGCTGGGCGAGGAGGGACGAGCGCGGGAATGGCTGCGCCACGGCCACGCCATGGTCCAGACCTACGCCGGGCGGATCCGCGACGCAGAGTTCCGTCGTTCCTTCCTCGAACGGGTGCCGGCCCACCGCGAGACGATCGCCGCCTATGCCAGGATCGCGTAGGGGCGAAGCATCGCCGCGCCGATTCCTTGCCTCCCAGCCGCCGCCACGGTAGCGGTCAGATCGGCGCTCTACCGGCCTCTACCCCTAACGCGAACGCTTCCTGCAACGCGGTCGGGTGGCGGCGAGCGGCATCGCGGTCGTCCATATCCCCGTAGAGCAATTCGGCCCAGTAGTCCGCCGCGTGGACGCCGAAGAAACCGCGCACGGTCTTGATGGCCCCGGCGAAGTCCGGCTGCGCCTCACCACCCGCGCTGAGGAACACGCCGCGCCGGCGGGGGTGGCCGGAGGCGCCGGGCGGGAGCGGGGCTTTGAGGATGAACTTGCGCGCCCACAGGGCCTGGCCGCGATCCACCAGCGCCTTGACCTGCGCCGGCAGGCCCCAGAAGAACAGCGGCGCGGCCAGGGCGATGACGTCGGCAGCGATGAGCTGCGCTTCCACGGCCTGCAGGTCGTCCTCGATCACGCACTCCCCGTCGCCCCAACAGCCGTTGCAGGCGGCGCAGCCGTGGATCTGCAACGGAGCGATGGCGATCTTCTCCACGTCCGCCCCGGCGCTCCGCGCCCCATCCAGGAAGCCGTCCAGCAGCGTCTCCGTGTTCCCGCCGCGACGCGGGCTGCCTGCGATGCCCAGGACTCTCATAGCCGAATCAGGTTCAACGCCAGTTCCGCCGTCTTCTCCGGCTTGACCTTGATCTTGAAGTCCATGATCCGCCCTTCCTCGTCCACGGCGAAGTGGCTGCGCAGGATGCCCTGGGTGGTCCGGCCGTACATCTGCTTCTCCCCCCACGCCCCGTAGGCCTCGGCCACGCGATGGTCGGGGTCGGAGAGCAGGATGAAGGGCAAGTCGTATTTCTGGCGGAACCTGACCAACTCGGCCGGCGGGTCGGGGCTGATGCCGATCACTACCACGTCGCTGTCCGCGATGCGCGGGTAGGCGTCGCGGATGGCGCAGGCTTGCTGCGTGCAGCCGGGCGTGTCAGCCTGCGGATAGAAATAGAGCACCACTTTGCGGCCCCGGAAATCGGCCAGGCTGACCGGCCGACCGTCGTCGGCGGTGAGGGTGAACTCAGGGGCCAGGGAACCGGTCTCGATCATCGTTTGCCTCCGTCCGGTGATGGACACATATTGTACGTAACTGCCTACCGTCCGCGGCGCTGAGCCCTCACCCCGCCCCCTACCCCCGCCCCCCCCCCCCC
>DAOTYW010000362.1:0-1830 GCA_034434755.1 Anaerolineae bacterium
GCGAAGGTCAGGATCACCCAGGAGACCGTGCCGACGATCATGGAGCTGAGCGCGCCGATGTGGTTGGCCTTCTTCCAGTACATGCCGATGAGGTAGGGGGCGACCATGCCGACCAGGATCGCCGTACAGCTCAGCACCGCCAGCCGGTAGATCGTCGCCGCGAAGAGGGCGATGAGCAGGCTGATGATGCCGGTCGCCAGCAGGCTGAACCGCGTCAGCCAGAGCTGGGTCTTGTCGGACAGGTCGGGCTTGAAGACCTTGACGATGTTGTCGGTGAACATCGTCGCCCCGGCGAGCATGGAGCTATCGGAGGTGCTCATCAGCGCCGAGGCCAGCGCGGCGACAAAGATGGCGACCAGGAGAGGCGGCAAATAGTGCATGGCCATGGAGACCAGCACGAATTCCGTCTGCTCGACCTCCAGGTCGGGGCCGATCCCGGCGGTGCCGTAGGCGGCCAGGCCCAGCAGCGGCGGCAGCACGCCGAAGATCAGGTAGAGGATCGCCGCCAGGTAGGTCGCCTTCACCGCCACGCCCTCGTTCTTGGCCGCGCAGGTGCGCTGCAGGTAGTCCTGCGCCGGGATGCTGCCCAGGCCGATCGCCATCCAGGCGGCCAGGTAGTAGAAGATGCCCATGTGACCGGTGTAGCCCAGGTAACCCTCGTCGCGGACGGGCCAGAGCGCGAACGGCTCGGAGCCGTACTGCGCGCCGGCCAGGCCGAGGAACTCACCCAGGCCGCCCACCCGGCTGACGATGATGCCGAAGGTCACCGCCAGGCCGATGCAGATGAGGAACATCTGCAGGAAGTCGAGCGCGGTGTCGGCCCACAGGCCGCCCATCATCGTGTAGAGCGTGACGACGGTGCCGACCAGGATCATGCCGGTCTGCACCGGCCAGCCGAGGAGGACGTGCAGGATGCTCCCGCCGGCGACGATCTGCGCCGCCGTCCAGCCGAAGTAGGTGATGATCTGGATCACCGCCCCGGCCACCGACATCGCCTTGCCGAAGCGCCGCTCGTAGAAGTCCATCAGCGTGAGATAGTTGGCGCGGCGGGCCAGGCGGACGACCAGGAAGCCGGAGAGGATCAGGCACAGCGCCGCGCCGAAGGGATCGAAGACCACGCCCTGGAAGCCGAAGCGATAGGCGCTGGCGCTGGAGCCCATCAGCGTCTCGGCGGCGAACCAGGTGGCCATGATGGACGGGCCGGCCATCCACAGCGGCAACCGCCGCCCGGCGACCACGTAGTCCACCGTGGTCTCCACGCGCCGCGAGGCCCAGTAGCCGATGGCCAGCCGCACGAGCAGGATGACGACGATCCCACCCACGATCAAACCGGCATATTCGTAGTTTTCTCCTGGCATCTCTCTCTCCTTATGTAAAGTTAGAAACGGTCCAGTTCCTGGCTACGGCGCGCACTCGGCCAGCGCTGCGCCGAATGCCGCCACGCCCTCCTCGATCTGTTCCTGATTCACAATCAGCGGCGGGATCCAGCGCACGGTGTTGTCCCAAGCGCCGCAGGTGAGCAGCATGAGCTTGCGCTTCAGGCAAGCCTTGAGCACCGCCTTGGCCGTGGCCGTATCCGGCTTGCCCGCGGGGGTGGTCAGCTCGGCACCGACCATCAGCCCCAGCCCGCGCACGTCGCCGATGATCGGGAACTCCTGCTGCACGTCGCGCAGCCGCTCGATCAGCAGCGCGCCCATGCGCTGGGCGTTCTCCAGCAATCCTTCGTCGCGGATGACGCGGATGGTGGCGACGGCGGCGGCGCAGGCGACGGCGTTGCCGCCGTAGGTGCCGCCGTGCGTGCCCGGCACCCACTTCTCCATCAGCTCCCGC
>DAOTYW010000363.1:0-26434 GCA_034434755.1 Anaerolineae bacterium
GCCCCGAGACGGGCCCGCTGCCGGTGACCTCCCCCGCCAGGGGGGCGGAAGGTGGTCCCCATCGCCGCCCACAACGCCCGACGGGACCACCTTCCTACCCGAGTAACTGCTAACCCTCCCGCAGGTTTGGGCGCAAGTTGCAGCCCACATCGCACTTCCATAGCCACTTCGATTCGTTGCCCGGTCACTTCCGAACCTGCGGGAGGGTGAGCTGAGCAGTTACCCACCCGAAACGTTGGTGCGGCGCACGCCACCCCGTGCGCCGCACCTGCTTTTGGACGTCCCGCACCCACGCCGTCGCCGTGGTCAGTCGGCGTCAGCCAGGCGGGAAAGGTTGGCGCGGTGATGGTGAGTACGTCGCCGGAGGGCCGCAAACGCTTCGCCCCTACTCGACAGCCGCCGGCTCCCGCAGCACGAACAGGCCCAGGACGCCCGCGCCCACGTTGATCAGGCCGCAGATCACGTAAACCGTCCGCAGGCCGATCATCTCCCCAAAGCCCGACGCCGCGGCCATCGAGAGCAGCGTCGCGACCGTCACCAGCGCGTTCAGCACGCTGCTGACCCGCCCCCGCTTCAGGTCCGGCACGGCCAACTGCATCATCGTCGTCAGCACCGACAGCACCGGCACCAACGCCAGCCCGATGACAAAGCTGATCCCGATCACCAGGAGGAACGTCGGCGCCAGCCCCATCAGCGCCAGCAACAGGCCGATGATGGCGATCCCCCAGCCGGCAAGGGCAACCTTGCTCAGCCGGGCAACCAGGAAGCCCAACAGCACACCGCCGATGATCATCCCCAGTCCCTGCGCCGAATCCACGATCCCCAATCCCTCCGGTCCCACGCTGAAGGTGCGCTGCAGGTAGGGCACCCACAACACGGTGATCGCCCCCACGCCCAACTGGACCATCGCCAGGCAGAGCAGCACCCCCACCATTGTCCGGTTGGCAAACAGGTACTTCACCCCATCGCGCATCTCGGCCCACAGCGCGGCGAAGCGCCCTCCCTCCGACTGCTGACCCACGGTCGTGTGCGGGACGACGATCAGCGCAACCGCCCCGGCCGAGACGAAGAAGGAAGCCGAGTCGAAGAGGAAAGCGACCCACTCGCCCCACAGGCCGATGGAGAAGCCGGCCAGCGCCGGCCCGACCACCATACCCACCGTCTCGACTGCCTGCATCAGCCCGTTGGCCGCCAGCAGGTCGTCGGGATCGGTAACGATGAGCGGCAGCGCGGCGGTGCGCGCCGGATAGAAGAAGCGGCTGACGGAGGAAAGCAGAAAACCGGCGAGATAGAAAATCCAGACCTGATCCGCCGTCCGCACTAGCAGGCACAGCAGCACCAGCAACGCCCGCAGCAGGTCGGCGGCGATCATCGTCCGCTTGCGGTCCCAACGATCCACGAACACGCCGGCCACCGGGCCCAGCAGCAGCGACGGGAGGGCTTCGGAGATGATGGACAGGCCGACCATCAGCGCCGAGCCGGTCAGCCGCTCGACCATGATCGGGATCGCCAGCCAGTAGAAATAGTCGCCGACGAAGGAGATCGTCTGTCCGACCCACAGAGCCATGAAGTGGCGGTTGCGGAGGAGGTTGCCATAGGAAACCCGGCTCCGCCCGGCGCCGACAGCGTCATTCTGCATCGTCTACCCTCTCGTCCGTGGCCCTGGCCGTGCGCCGGCCATCCAGCCGTGGACGGGAGTATAACAGAGGCCCCTACCCCTGTCAAGGAGGCTATGTTCGGCACCCGCGTGTCTAACCTTCTTCTTACGTCGCTCTAATCCATTTCCGACGTTGACGTGGTATGGTCACGGGCTGTACGGATGGACTTACAGCGTTATTCCCCATCCGCTGGACAGGGAATATGAAACTCGATAAGTTTACTCAGAAATCACAGGAAGCGATCCTGGGGGCGCAGGAGATCGCCCGCGACCTGCACCATCAGGCCATCGATCCGGCGCACCTGTTGCTGGCGTTGGTGCGCCAGGAAGAGGGCGTCGTCCCTGCCGTGGTGACGCGGGTAGCCGGCAGCGTGGCGGCGCTGCGCGATGAGTTGCAGCGCGACCTGGAGCGGCGGCCCAAGGTGCACGGCGCGACAATGGACGTCGGCCTGGCCCAGGCGACCGCCGACGTGCTGACCGCCGCCGAGCGCTACGCGAAGGGCATGCAGGATGACTACGTCTCGACCGAACACATCCTGCTCGCGCTGACCGATTCGATCGAGGGCCGGCGGTTGGCCGCCCACGGACTGACCAAGGACGCGATCCTCAACGCCCTTCGTTCGGTGCGCGGCACGCAGCGCGTCACCTCGCCGGAACCCGAATCCACCTACCAGTCGCTGGAGAAGTACGGGCGCGACCTGACCGACATGGCCCGCAAGGGCAAACTCGACCCCGTCATCGGGCGCGACGAGGAGATCCGCCGCGTGGTGCAGATCCTCAGCCGTCGCACCAAGAACAACCCCGCCCTCATCGGCGAACCGGGCGTCGGCAAGACCGCCATCGTCGAGGGACTGGCTCAACGCATCGTCAACGGCGATGTGCCCGAAGGCCTGAAGAAAAAGCGGCTGGTCCAACTGGACATGGGCGCGTTGGTCGCCGGGGCCAAGTACCGCGGCGAGTTCGAGGAACGGCTCAAGGCTGTCCTCAAGGAGATCGCCGAGGCCGAGGGCGAGATCATCCTGTTCATTGACGAGATGCACACGGTAGTCGGCGCGGGGAAGGCCGAGGGGGCGATGGACGCCGGCAATATGCTCAAACCCATGCTGGCGCGCGGCGAGCTGCACATGATCGGCGCGACCACGCTGGACGAGTACCGCCAGCACGTCGAGAAGGACCCCGCCCTGGAACGCCGCTTCCAACCCGTGCTGGTCGAAGAGCCGAGCGTGGAGGACACGATCAGCATCCTGCGCGGCCTGAAGGAGCGCTACGAGGTCCATCACGGCGTGCGCATCACCGATCCGGCGGTGATCGCCGCCGCCACCCTCAGCCATCGCTACATCTCCGACCGCCACCTGCCGGACAAGGCCATTGACCTGATTGACGAGGCCGCCGCCCGCCTGCGCACGGAGATAGACTCCAAGCCGCAGGAGCTGGACGAGGTGGATCGGCAGATCATGCAACTGGAGATCGAGCGCGAGGCGCTGCGGAAGGAGAAGGACCGCGCATCGAAGGAGCGGCTGGAGAAGCTGGAGCAAGAGCTAGCCGACCTGAAGGAGCGTTCGCAGCACATCAGCGCCCGCTGGCAGACCGAGAAGCAGGTCATCGCCGAACTGCGCGACGTGAAGGAGCAGATCGAGCAGACCCGCACCGAGATCGAGCGCGCCGAGCGGCGCTCGGACCTGGAGCAAGCGGCGCGGCTGCGCTACGGCACGCTGCGCGAACTGGAGGCGCGACGGGCCGAGATCGAGAGCCGCTTGAAGGCCATCCAGGCCGAGGGCGCCTTGCTGAAGGAGGAAGTGGACGCCGAGGAGATCGCTGCGGTCGTGGCCCGCTGGACGGGCATCCCGATCTCGCGCCTGCTGGAGGGCGAGACGCAAAAGCTGCTGCGCATGGAACAGGCCCTCCACGAGCGCGTCGTCGGGCAGGACGAGGCCGTGCGCACGGTCGCCAACGCCGTCCGCCGCGCCCGCGCCGGCCTGCAGGACCCCAACCGCCCGATCGGCTCGTTCATCTTCCTCGGCCCGACGGGCGTGGGCAAGACCGAGCTGGCGCGCGCCCTGGCGGAGTTCATGTTCGACGACGAGCGGGCGATGATCCGCGTGGACATGAGCGAGTACCAGGAGAAGCACACCGTCAGCCGGCTCATCGGCGCGCCGCCCGGCTACGTGGGCTACGACGAGGGCGGCCAACTGACCGAGGCCGTCCGCCGCCGTCCCTACAGCGTGGTGCTGTTCGACGAGATCGAAAAGGCCCACGCCGAGGTCTTCAACGTCCTGCTCCAACTGCTGGACGACGGCCGGTTGACCGATGGCCACGGACGCACAGTGGACTTCCGCAACGTGGTGGTGATCATGACCTCCAACCTGGGCAACCAGCTCTGGGAGGGCGGTCGCACGGTCACGCGGGAGGAGATGACGCGCATCCTGCAGGCCCATTTCCGACCGGAGTTCCTCAACCGGATTGACGAGATCGTCGTCTTCCACCCACTGGGCCGCGACCACCTGCGCGGCATCGTGGACATTCAGGTACGGCGCGTGGCGGCGTTGCTGGCCGAGAAGGGTTACCGCCTGGAAGTGGGCGACTCCGCCCGCGAGTACCTGGCCGAGGTGGGCTACGATCCCGACTTCGGGGCGCGCCCGCTCAAGCGCGCTATCCAGCGCGAGCTGCAGGACCCGCTGGCGTTGAAGATCCTGGCCGGCGAGTTCCAGGAGGGAGATACCATCCGGGTCGAGCGCGGCGCGGAGGGGTTGGCTTTCTCCGCCAAGCGGTAGTATAATGATGGGGCAATCGTATCTACCTGCCCCCTACCCTCCCGCAGGTTAGAAAGTGGCTGGCGAGAGGGCAAGCAGCTCATTGCGGCACACTCCAGTGCGGAGATGGCGCCCGAACCTGCGGGAGGGTAGGCCGTTACGGGCAATCCCTTTTCAGGAGGGAACATGGGACTCAGCCCCAACCTGGCCGCTTTCCGCGCCGAGATGGACGCGGCCACCCGCCGCTGCGCCTTTCTCGACCATGCTGCCATCGCCCCCCTCTCCCGACGGGTGCGCGAGGCGATGGCCCGTTTCCTGGACTGCCGGGGCAGCAACGATGAGCGCCTGACCGACTACATGACCATCGGCGAACGGCTGCGGGCCGCCGCCGCCCGGCTCATCGGGGCAACGACCGAGGAAATCGCCATCGTCCAGAACACCAGCCACGGCCTCAACCTCGTCGCCCAATCGCTGCCCCTCCGGCCCGGCGACAATGTCATCTTCTGCGACATGGAGTTCCCCTCCAACGTCTACCCGTGGATGCTGCTGGAACGACAGCGCAGGGTCGAGGCCCGCTGCATCCCCCACGACGGCGGCGGGCTGACACTGGAGGCGCTGGAGGCCCACGCCGACGAGCGCACCCGCGTCGTGGCCGTCAGCTCGGTGGAGTTCCTCACCGGCTTCCGCACCGACCTGCCGGCGCTGGGGCAGTGGTGCCGCCAGCACGGCGTCTTCTTTGTAGTGGATGGCATCCAGTCGCTCGGCGCGGCGCCGCTGGACGTGCGCGAGTGCGCGATTGATTTCCTGGCCGCCGGCGGCGCGAAGTGGCTGATGGGACCGGTCGGCGTGGGTTTTCTCTACGTGCGCCGCGAGCTGCTCGACCGGATCGCCCCACCGATGGCCGGCTGCATCAGCGTGGTGGACTACGAGAACTGGCGCGACTACCACCTGACTTTCCTGCCCGACGCCAGCCGCTTCCACCTGGGCGGCATGAACTTCGATGGGATCATCGGCCTGCTGGCCTCCATCGAACTGCTGATGGAAACGGACATCGCGGCGATCCACACCCACACCCTGCACCTGACCGATCGGTTGATCGCCGACCTGACACAGCGCGGCTACCGGATCATCAGCAACCTGGCGCCGGAGCGCCGTTCGGCCATCGTCACCTTCGCCGTGCCGGGCGACCCGCTCCAGGCACACGCCCGGCTGAAGCAGGCCGGCGTGATCGTCTCGTTGCGCGAGGGCTTCATCCGCGTCAGCCCGCACGGCTACAATGTCGAGGAGGAGGTCGCCCGCGTCGGCCAGGTGCTGGGCGACGCATGGTAGGGCGACCCTCCGTGGTCGCCATCGTAGGGGCGGCCCTCCGTGGTCGCCCATGGAGAACAAGCATGGCCAAAGCTCCAGAAACACCCAAAGAACCCACCATCCCCCCCGCCGGGTTTATCCCCCCACTCCCGCGCACGGTCCAGGAGACCGGGCTGAGCATGGGCTTCCTGACCGACCTGGCGCTGAAGATCATGTACTTCGAGGGCAACCTCAGCGGCCTGGACCTGGCGGAACGGATGAGCCTGCCCTATCCGGGCGTGGTCGAGCAGGTCGTCGAGTTTCTCAAGCGGGAGAAGCTATGCGAGGTCAAAGGAGCTGGCACCGGCGGCACGTTCAGCCAGGCCTCCTACCAGTACGCCATCGCCGAGAAGGGCCGGGCGATGGCGCGGGAAGCGTTGGAGCGCAGCAACTACGCCGGCGCCGCGCCCGTCCCGCTGGACACCTACAACAAGGCTATCCGTGCCCAACCGCTCAGCCAGGTCGCCGTCCATCCGCGTACTGTCCGCCAGTCCCTCTCCCACCTGGTCATCAACGAGACTACCTTCGGCCAGCTCGGTCCGGCGGTCAACTCCGGCAAATCCATCTTCCTCTTCGGTCCGCCCGGCAACGGCAAGACCGCCATCGCCGAGTCCATCGGACGGATGCTCTTCAACACTGCCGTCTACATCCCCTATGCCGTCGAGATCGCCGGGCAGGTGATCAAGGTCTTCGACTACGTCAACCACATCCCGGTGACGCAACTGGACGGCGGGAAGGCGGTGGATCCGCGCTGGGTGCTCATCCGCCGGCCGTTGATCGTCACCGGCGGCGAACTGACGCTGGAAACCCTCGACCTGGTCTACGACGAAACGAACAAGTTCTACGAGGCCCCCTTCCAGATGAAGGCGAACGGCGGGATGCTGTTGATTGACGACTTTGGTCGCCAGCAGGTGCGCCCGCGCGATCTGTTGAACCGCTGGATCGTGCCGCTGGAGAAGCGGGTGGACTTCCTGACCCTGCACACGGGGCGCAAGATCGAGGTGCCCTTCGACGTGCTGATCGTCTTCTCGACTAACCTGGCCCCGCGCGACCTGGTGGACGAGGCCTTCCTGCGCCGCATCCGGCACAAGATCGAGATCAAGAATCCCACGTTCGAGGAATTCCGCGAGATCTTCCAGCGCGTCTGCACCGATAAAGGCATCCCCTTCAGTGAAGAAGGATTGCGCTACCTGTTGCAGGAGTACTACATCAAACCGCGCCGTCCCCTGCGTTCCTGTCACCCGCGCGACCTGGCCGATCAGGTCCTCGACATCGCCCGCTACATGAACGTCCAGCCCGCCCTGACGCGGGATTTGATCGATCGCGCCTGCACGGCGTACTTCGTCGAACTATGACCCGCTCACGGTGGCTGACTGCCGGGCGCCCGTTGAACATCGCCCATCGGGGGGCCAGCGCCGCTGCACCGCCGAACACCCTCGCCGCCTTCCGCCGCGCCGCCGAACTGGGCGCCGACGGGATCGAGCTGGACGCCCACCTCTCCGCCGACGGAGCCGTGGTGGTGATCCACGACTTCACCGTGGACAGCACGACCGACGGAAGCGGGCGGGTGGCCGGGATGACCCTCGCCGCGCTCAAGGAGCTGGACGCCGGCGCCCGCTTCGATCCGGCCTTTGCCGGCGAGCGCATCCCCACCCTGGAGGAAGTGTTCGCTGCCGTGGGGCGGCAGTTGCTGATCAACGTCGAGCTGAAGACGATGTCGTTCCAGGACAGCGGACTGGAACGGCGGGTCGTCGAGCTGGTGGAGCGCCACGGCCTGGCCGAATGGGTGCTGCTCTCGTCCTTCCACCCCGCCGCCATCCGCCGCGCCCGGCGACTGGCTCCCCACCTGCCGATCGGCTTCCTCTATGAGACCGCCCCCCTCTCCCGGCTGGCCCGCCTGTTGGCCGCCCTGATGCCCGGCCTGCACCCCGACGCCATCCACCCGCACTGGACGATGGTCCGGCCATCCGTCGTCCACCGCGCCCACCGGCGCGGCCGCCGCGTGGTGACCTGGACGGTGGACGAGCCGGACACGATGCGCCGGCTGACCGGCTGGGGTGTGGACGCCATCATCACCAACTACCCCGACCGGTTGCGGGCTGTGCTGGGAGCGTAGGGCAGGCAGGCAATCGTCCCTGCCCGAAAAGACATGACGGCGCAAGTGATCCTCAACCCCTATTCCGGCCGCTGGAAGGCCCGGCGGGCCATCCCAGAGGTCGAACGGGCCTGCGCCGAGGTCGGGCTGAACTACGAACCGGTGCTGACCGAAGGGCGCGACCACGCGATCGCGCTGGCGCGGAAGGCGGCGCTGGCCGGCCGCCATCCGATCATCGTCGCCGGCGGTGACGGCACCATCGGCGAGGTGGTCAACGGGATGATGCAGGCCAGCGGCGGAACGCCCCAGTACATCCCCCTGGGCATCATCCCCCTCGGCTCCGCCAACGACTTCGCCGATGAACTGAGGCTGCCCAAGGACATCACCGCCGCCTGTCGCGTCATTGTCGCCGGCCACGAGCGCCTCCTGGACGTGGGCCGGGTCAACGGGCGCTACTTCGTCAACAACTCTGCCATCGGCCTGGAACCGATGGTCACGCTCACCCAGCAGAAGATGCAGCGCATCCAGGGCACTCCGCGCTACGTCCTGGCCACCTTACGCACCATCCTGGCTCACCGTCCCTGGCAGATGCGCCTGGAGTGGGACGACGGCGAGTACGTGGGCGCCGCGACGCTGGTCTCCGTGGGCAACACCCGCCGCACTGGCGGCGCGTTCTACATGACCCCCCGCGCTCTGCCCGACGATGGGCGGCTGGACTTCGTGTTTGCCACAGGATTGGGACGGCTGAAGTTGCTGCGCCTGCTGCCGGCCACCTTCAACGGCAGCTATATCCTCCAGCCAGGGATCCGCTACGGACGGACCACCCGCCTGACCATCACCTGTGACCCACCCACGCCCATCCACGCGGACGGGGAGCTTTTCGAACTCGCCGCTACCCGCATCGCCTACGATATTCTGCCCGCCCGCCTGCCTGTTCTCGTTCCCCGCTAACCCTGCAGGAGAGTAGCTGACTGCTGCCCTCGGACGCTATCCACACACCGGACAGCCCGGCTGGCGGGCGAAGGCGACCTCCTCGAAAACGCCCTGCAGCGCATCCCAGACCCGCAACCGTCCGACCGGCGGCCGGCCCACGCCCAGGAGCAGTTTGACCGCCTCGACCGCTTCCAGCGCCCCGATCGTGCCGGCCACGGCGCCCAGGATGCCCACCTGACGGGACGTCGGGGCGTGCTCCAGGCGGGGCGCCGGCGGGAACAGGCAGCGGTAACAGGGCCCCTGCCCCGGCAACACCACCGACATCTGCCCTTCCCAGGCCAGCACCGAACCCCACACCAGCGGCGTGCCGGTGCGCACGCAGGCCTGGTTGACCAGGAACTTCGTCTCGAACGTGTCCGAACACTCGACCACCAGGTCGTAAGCCGGCAGCAGTTCGAGCGCCCGCTCCAGCGTGAGCGATTCGGGGTACGGCTGCACCTGCAGCGCCGGGTCGAGGGCGGTCAACCGCTGCGCCGCCGAGTCGGTCTTCAACCGCCCCAGGTCGGCGCTGGTGTGCAGGATCTGCCGGTTGAGGTTGGACAGGCCCACCCGGTCGAAGTCCACGATGCCCAGGGTGCCGACCCCGGCCGCCGCCAGGTACAGACAGGCTGGCGACCCCAGCCCTCCCGCGCCGACCACCAACACGCGGGCAGCGCGCAGCCGCGCCTGTCCGGCCTCGCCCACCCCGGCCAACACCAGGTTGCGCGCAAATCGTTCGCGCTCCTCGTCGGTGAACATCCACCCTTGATTTTCTGCCCGTTCCGTTGTATCATGCGCCATCGTTGTTCACCTGCCCTTAACAAAACGCCGACCCCTTGCGGGACCGGCGTCAAGCAGACGGAACGAAGCGGATCGGGCTAGACCGTCTTGTTCAGCGTCCGCAGGCAGCGGCTGCACAGGCGCATGCGGCGCACTTTGCCGTTCACCATCACATGCACCCGTTGGATATTCGGATCGAACCGACGGTTGGTCGCCCGTTTGGAGTGGCTCACGTTATGCCCGAACTGGGGACTCTTGCCGCATATTTCGCACTTGGCCATTTCCTCACCCCCTCAGTCTCAGTAACGGCGGCATCATACCACAGGAGTCGTTTTTCCGCAAACAGGGATCAGGAGCTGAGATGAACGAACAGAACGAATCGCAGGGGCGGATCGAGGTCTCCCCGACGGCGGTCGCCAGCCTGGCGCGCGAGGCCGTGCTGCGTTCCTACGGCGTCGTCGGAACGGTGCCCCCAAACCTGGCCGCCGGCATCGCCAACATCCTTTCCCGCGACAGCCAGCAGGGCGTGATCGTCCAGGTGCGCGATCACGAGATCATCATTGACCTGTACATCGTTGTCGAATACGGGACGCGCATCGCCTCGGTTGCCCGCAGCGCGATGAATCTGGTCAAGTACACGGTGGAAAAGGCTCTCGGCGTTCCGGTCACCGAGGTGAATGTCCATATCGCCGACGTACACATTTCCGATCCGGATTGAGGAATAGGGGGGCAAGTGACCGATTCAGGCGGGCCGCACTTCACAATTGACGGTCAGGAATTCAAGGGGCTGGTCGGCGCCGCGCTGAGCTGGCTGCGGCGCCATCAGGAAGCGATCAACGCCCTCAACGTCTTCCCCGTCCCGGACGGGGACACCGGCACCAACATGGTGCTGACGATGCAATCGGCCTGGGGGGAGATCGCCGACTCCACGGAGAGCGCCGTGAGTCCGGTGGCGCATGGCGTGGCCCACGGCGCATTGATGGGCGCGCGCGGCAATTCCGGGGTGATCCTCTCGCAAATCTGGCGCGGCATGGCCCGCCGCCTGGACGGCAAGGCCGTGCTGACCAGCGCCGACCTGGCCGCCGCCGCCGAAGAGGGCGCGCGGACCGCGTACAAAGGGGTCATGCACCCGGTCGAGGGCACCATCCTCACCGTGGTCCGCGAGGCCGCCGAGGAGGCTGCCCGCGCCGCCGCCGATACGAGCGACCTGATCACCGTCCTGGAGCGCATGGTCGCCCAGGCCCGCGAAGCCGTGGCCCGCACCCCCACCCTGCTGCCGGTGCTGGCCGAGGCCGGCGTGGTAGACGCCGGCGGACAGGGTTTCTACGTCATTCTGGAGGGCATGTTGCACCACCTGCGCGGAGAGCGGATGGAAGAGCCACGACCGACACGGACAGAGACCACCCCCGCCTTCTCCGCCCCTGTCCCCGAAGAGGAAGGCTACGGCTACGACGTACAATTCATCATCTGCGGACAGGGCCTGGACGTGGAGGCAATCCGCCGCGATATTGACGCGATGGGCAATTCCACCCTGGTGGTGGGCGATCCCACGGCGGTCAAGGTGCACGTCCACGTGCCCGACCCCGGGGTGCCGATCAGCTACGCGGTCCGCCTGGGATCGCTGCGGGACGTGGTGGTCGAGGACATGCAGGCCCAGTACCAGCAGTTCGTGCGCGGCAAGGAAGCGGCGGCGGGCGCACCGCCGGTCACCAGCGAACTGGGCGTCATCGCCGTCGCCGCCGGCGACGGCCTGGCCCGCGTCTTCAGCAGCCTGGGGGCGGTGGCCGTCGTCAGCGGTGGGCAGACCATGAACCCCAGCACGGAGGAGATCCTGCGCGCGATCGAGAGCGCGCCCGCCCGCCAGTTGATCGTCCTCCCCAACAACAAAAACATCATCCTGGCCGCCCAACAGGCCGCCGGACTGAGCAGCAAACCGGTGGCCGTCGTCCCCACCCGCACCATCCCCCAGGGCGTGGCCGCCCTCCTGGCCCTCAACTACCAGGCCGGGCTGGAGGAGAACGCCCAGGAGATGGAAGAGGTCATCGGCGACGTGCGCACCGGCGAAGTGACCACCGCCGTCCGCTCGACTACCCTCAAGGGGGTCTCCGTTCGCCAGGGAGAGGTCATCGGCCTCTGCGACGGCCAACTGGTCGTCTCCGGCCCGACCTGCCGTCAGGTGGTCGAGGCGCTGGCAGAGCACTTGGGCGTCGCCGAGCGGGAGATCGTCACCCTCTACTACGGCGCCGATGTCACGCCGGAGGAGGCAGACGAACTGGCCGCCACGCTGCGGGAGCGCTACCCCGACCAGGAGTTCGAAGTGGTCGAGGGGGGACAGCCCCACTATTTCTACATCATCTCGGCCGAGTAGGCCGCCGCCCTTCTGGCGAGGAGGTTTCGTGTCTCAGGTACGCATCGTCACCGACGGCGACGCTCAACTGGAACCCGATCTGATCCGCAAACTGGATATCACCGTCGTGCCCCTCACAGTACAACTGGGAAACCAGGTCTTTCCCAACGAGGATGGGACACACAACGAGCAGCTCCTGCTCCGCATGGCGGCGGACCGCGTGCGTCCGGCGATCATCGGGCCCACGGTGGCCGATTTCCAGCGCATCTACCAACAACTGACGCGGACGACCGGTTGCGTCTTCTCGATCCATTCCTCGGCCCGCCTCAGCCCCATCTACCGCCACGCCCGCGCCGCTGCCGAGGCTTTCCTGGGCCGTTGCGACATCATCGTGATTGACTCGCAGAGCACCTCCCTGGGCCTGGGTATCCTGGCCCGCGAGGCGGCGATCAAGGCCCAGGCCGGCTGCGCACTGGGCGAGATCGTCCGCCATGTCCGCGGCCTGATCCCGCGCATCTACGTGGCGATGTTCACCGACTCGCTGGACTACCTGGAACGGAGCGGGCACATCAGCCGCTCGCAGTGCATCCTGGGCACCATGTTGGACATCAAGCCCTTCCTGGCCATCGAGGAAGGCGAGATCATCCCGATGGAAAAAGTGCGCAGCCGCGAGAAAGGATTGGACAAGCTGGCCGAGTTCGCCGGCGAGTTCACGTCCATCGAGGAAATGGCCATCCTGCAGAGCACATCCTACCCTACCGACGAGACGCTGCTGTTGCGCGAACGGTTAGCCATCTTCTTCCCCCAGCAATCCTTCCCGCTGATGGTCTACGGTCCGGTGCTGGCCTCCCACCTAGGCCCCGATGGGTTGGGGTTGGTGACCTACGAAGGGCTGGGGGGCTGAGATGGCTGGCGTCCGTATCCTGACCGATAGCACAAGCGACATCCCGCCCGAGGTCGCCCGGCGTCTGGGCATCACCGTGGTGCCGGTCTATGTCCAGATGGAGGGGCGCAGCCTGCGCGACGGCGAACAGCTCACCCGCGAGGAATTCTACCGCCGGCTGCCCGCGCTCACCCAATCGCCCACCACGGCCACCCCCCCTTTGATTGATTTCGTCACGGCCTTGCGCAACCTGGCCGACGTGGCCGACGAGGTGATCGCTGTGGTGGTCTCCGCCAACCTCAGCGGCGTCTACAACATGCTCTCGCTCGCCCTGCGGGAGGTGGAGAGGCCCAGGGTGCACCTGGTGGACTCGCGGCAGCTCATGATGGGCCTGGGCTGGCAGGCAATCCTCGCCGCCGAGGCTGCCGCCGCCAACCGGGGAGTGCGGGAGATCCTCGGCCACCTCCGCGAGATCCAGCCGCGCATCCGCATCCTGGGGCTGCTGGACACGCTGGATAACCTCCAGCGCAGCGGACGGGTGGCCTGGGTGCGCGCCGTCGCCGGCCGTTTGCTGCACATCAAGCCGCTGATCGAGTTTCGCCAGGGCCAGGCGACGTTGATCGGTCAGGTGCGCACCCGCCACAAGGGGATCGAACGGATCCTGGAGCTGACCGCCGGCCTGGGCCGACTGGAACGGCTGGCGGTGCTGCACACCAGTTCCCCCGATGTCGAAGCGTTCCGCGCCCGGTTGGGCGCGCTCTTTCCGCTCGAACAAATCCTGACCAGCCAGGTCGGGCCGGCGGTGGGCACCCACCTCGGCCCCGCCGCGCTGGGCATCGCTGCCATCACCGCTGCATAGGAGACTGCCATGAGCATACCGGTCGAGAAACTGCGCAAGATCCTGCGCCTGGAAGCGGAGCGGCACGAGGACCGCGCCGTGCTGGGCGGCCTGGCCCGCTTCGCCGACACCTGGCGCGCCGAGGCGCAGGGGACGTTCGGGCCGGAGGCCGCCGCATGGGTGGCCGCCGTGGACGAACGCCTGCGCCGCTACAGCCAGCTAGCCACCCCCGCCGAACGGGCGCCGGCGCTGCGCGAACTGCTGGCACTGCTGGATCAGGAACCGGCGGCGCCGGCCCGCGCCCCGGCGGCAGCGCCGCCGAAGACCCCCCCACCCGCTCGCCCACCGGCACCGCCGCCGGCGACACCGCCCACAGACGAACCGCCCGGCCTGAGCGCGCCGCTCACCGCCGTGCGCGGCATCGGCCCCAGCCAGGCCAAACGGTTGGCTCGCCTGGGCCTGCACACCATCCGCGATTTCCTGTTCTTCCTCCCCCGCCGTTACGACGATTTCTCCACCCTCAAGCCGATCAACCGCCTGGACTACGGCGAGGAGGTCACGGTCATCGCCCGCGTGTGGGACGCCGGGGCGCGCCAGACGCGCGGCGGCGCCTCCGTGTTCACCGCCACCCTCTCCGACGAGACCGGCTTCATCGAGGTGGTCTGGTTCAACCAGCCCTACCTGGCCCAGCGGATCAAGCCCGGCATGATGATCGTCGTCAGCGGGCGGGTGGATGAGTACATGGGCCGGTTGCAACTGGCCTCCCCCGAATGGGAGCCGTTGCAGCAGGAACAGCTCCATACCGGCCGCCTGGTGCCCATCTACGCCCTCACCGAGGGGGTCAACGGACGCTGGTTGCGCCAGACCATCAAACGGGCGGTGGATTACTGGGCGCCGCGCCTGCCCGACCCCCTGCCGCCGTCCGTCCGCGAGGCGCACCAGTTGCTCGACCTGGCCACCGCCCTGCGCCAGGCGCACTTCCCGGACTCCCCGGAGAAGCTGGCTGCGGCCCGCCGACGGCTGGCCTTCGACGAGTTGTTCATCTTCCAGATCGCCCTGCTGCGCCAGCGGCACATCTGGCGCTCTGCCCCCGGCCGTCCGCTGCCGATCGACGACCAGGCGCTGCAGTCCTTCGTCCTCAGCCTGCCCTTCGCCCTCACCGGCGCCCAGCAACGGGCGCTGGGACACATCGTGGCCGACCTGCGCGCCCCGTATCCAATGAACCGGCTGCTGCAGGGCGACGTGGGGTCGGGCAAGACGGCGGTGGCCGCCGCTGCGATGGCCCTAGTGGTCGCCGCCGGCGCCCAGGCAACGATGATGGCCCCCACCGAGATCCTGGCCGGCCAGCACTACGAGACCCTGAACCGGCTCTTCGCCGCCTGGCCCGTCCGTCCCCCCGTCGTCCGCCTGCTCACCGGCGGCGTCAGCGGCGCGGAGCGGGAGGCGATCTACCAGGGGCTGGCCGACGGTTCGGTGGACATCGTCGTCGGCACGCACGCGGTGATCCAGAAGGGCGTGACGTTCCGCGACCTGGCCCTGGCGGTGATTGACGAGCAGCACCGCTTCGGCGTGCGTCAGCGCGCCGCGCTGCGGCAGAAAGGACAGGAGCCGACGACCGGCCAGCCTCACCTGCTGGTGATGACCGCCACCCCGATCCCCCGCTCGCTGCAATTGACCCTCTGGGGTCATCTGGACGTATCCATCATTGACGAGATGCCGCCCGGCCGTCAGCCGGTAACCACCCGCGTCATCCTGCCCCGCGAACGGGAACGGGCCTACGCCTTCGTCCGCAGCCAGGTGCAGAAGGGCCGCCAAGCGTTCATCATCTGCCCGTTGGTCGAGGAGTCGGAGAAGATCGAGGCAAAGGCCGCCGTCGAGGAACACCAGCGCCTGCAGAAGGTCATCTTCCCCGACCTACGCCTGGGCCTGCTGCACGGGCGGATGAAGGCGGGCGAAAAGGAAGCGGTGATGGCTGCTTTCGTCCGCGGCGAGATGGACATCCTGGTGGCGACGGCAGTGGTCGAGGTGGGCATTGACGTGCCCAACGCCACGGTGATGCTCATCGAAGGCGCCGAACGGTTTGGCCTGGCGCAGCTCCACCAGTTCCGCGGGCGGGTCGGGCGCGGCGAGCACCCCTCCTACTGTCTGCTGGTCGCCGATTCGGCCTCGCCGGAGGCGGAGAAACGGCTGCGCGCGGTCGAGGCGACCAGCGACGGGTTTGACCTGGCCCAGAAGGACCTGGAGATGCGTGGACCGGGCGAGTTCCTGGGCACTCGCCAGGCCGGCCTGCTCGACCTGAAAATCGCTTCCCTGGCCGACCTCCAGCTCCTGGAGACGGTCCAGCAGGCCGCCCGGCGGTACTTCGAGAGCGATCCGCAGCTCGACAGCCCGGAGAGCCGGCTGCTGGCCCGCCAGGTAGCGGAGATGTGGAAGGAAAAAGGAGAGGTCAGTTGACACGACGCGCGTTCTATCCCGGCACCTTCGATCCGATCCATCTAGGCCACGTGGATATCGCCGCCCGCTCTGCCGCGATCTTCGACGAACTGGTGGTGGGCATCTACGACCGTCCGAGCAAGAACCTGCTGTTCACCACCGAGGAGCGCGTCGCCCTGGCCCGCGAGGCCCTGCGCGAGCTGGACAACGTGCAGGTGACTGCCTACGGTGGACTGACGGCAGACTTCGCCCGCCGCCTGAACGCACGGGCCATCGTCCGCGGCCTGCGGGTGATCAGCGACTTCGAGTGGGAATACCAGATGGCCCTTACCAACCGCGAACTGGCCCCGGAGATCGAGTTCGTCTGCCTGATGACCCGCCAGGAACACGCGTTCCTCAGCTCCAGCATCCTCAAGGAGATCGCCCTGCTGGATGGCGATGTCACCCGCATGGCTCCGCCCAATGTCATCGCCGCGCTGGCCGAGAAGCGAAAGGAACTGGAACAACGGCAGGGAGCAGTGCCGTTCGTCTCGCTGCGCGATTGATTTGGAGGGCCTGACCCTCATCGGGAGGCAAGCGATGGATATCCTGCATCTGGTAGACCGCCTGGAAGAGACGATCAAGAGGAGCCCGCGCTTCCCGTTCAGCCCACTCCACCTGCTGGACGAGCGCCGCGTGGAGACCCTCATCGAGCAAATGCGCACCACGATACCGGAGGAGGTACGCAACGCCCAGCGGGTCAACCAGGAACGGGATCAAATCCTGGCCGCGGCGCGCCGGGAGGCCGAGCAGTTGGTGCGGCGCGCGGAGGAGCGGGCGGAGGAGCTGGTCAGCGAGCACAGCGTCGTCCGCGCCGCCGAGGCCCGCGCCGCTGCCCTCCGCGAGAAGGGGGAGCGTGAGGCGAATGCCCTCCGCGCCGAGGCCGATCACTATGTCTTCAACGCCCTCTGTCAGTTGGAGGAGGAACTGCGGCGCACGCTGCGCGTGGTCGAGAACGGCCTGCGCAAGATCCAGTCCGAACAGGCAGCGGCGGAGACCGCCGCGCCAGGACCGTCATAGGTTGCCAGAACAGCCACCCCGGCGTATAATGGGCCGCACGCGGGGAAGTGTCGGAACTGGCAGACGAGCGTGACTTAGGCTCACGTGGGGTCACCCGTGCGGGTTCGAGTCCCGCCTTCCCCATTCGCCGGGACAGGAACCCGGTTTCGCCAGGAAACCGGGTTTCGATTCTATCGTGGATAAGGAGTACAGTGTGGATTCTGTCGAACAACCCAAAATAAAGACCAGCAGTGAGCCGGCCGGCACCCGCGTCGTCCGCCTGACTGTCGAGGTGCCCGAGGAGCGGGTGCAGCAGCAAATGCATCGCACGGCGCGAGAGATCGCCCAGCGGGCCAACATCCCCGGCTTCCGCAAGGGCAAGGCGCCCTACGCCATCATCCTGCAGCGTTTCGGCGAGGCAGTGATCCGCCAGAAGGCCGCCGACGACCTGACCGATGCCGTCTACCAAGAGGCGCTGGAACAGGAATCCATCATCCCCTTCAGCACCGCCAGCCTGGAAGACATCCAGCTCGACCCGCTACGCTTCACCTTCACCGTCCCCCTGCCGCCGCTGGTCGAACTGGGCGACTACCGGGCCGTGCGCCTGCCGCCGCCGGCCGTCGAGGCCTCCCCCGACGAGGTGGCCACTGTGCTGGCGGAATTGCAGGCAGAGAACGCGATCCTGCAGCCGGCGGAGGGACGTCCGGCGCGGGCCGGGGACATGCTGCGCCTCTCCGTCGAGGGACGCGGTAGCGACGGCCAGCTCTTCCTGCAGGACGAGGACGCCGAGGTGGTGCTCGATCCGCAGGACGGATACCCGGCCCCCGGTTTCTACCAGGCCATCGAAGGTATGGAAATCGGGCAGCAGCGCTCCTTCCGCCTGAAGATGCCCGCCGGACGCCCGGTGGACGAGGCCGAGTTCACTGTCACGCTGTTGGCCCTCTTCGACCGCACCCTGCCCAACATAGACGACGACCTGGCGCGGACGGTCGGCAACTTCGACAGCCTGGAGGCGCTGAAACAGGATATCGAGGAGAAGATCCGCGCGCAGAGACGGCAAGAGGCCGATGAAGACTACCGCTGGCAGGTCGTTGACGCCGTCGCCCAGCAGGCGCGGATCGAGTACCCGCCCGACCTGGTCGAGCGCAACCTGGACAGGCTCCAGGAGCGCTTTGCCCAGCAGGTCGAGCGCGAGCGACGGATGAACCTGACAGATTTCCTGAAACTGGTCGGCAAGAGCGTGGAGGAGTGGCGGGATTCCATGCGCCCGCGGGCCGAGGAGCAACTGCGGCGCACTCTGATGCTGCGCCAGGTCATCATTGAAGAGAAAATGGATGTCAGCGATGAGGAGGTCGAGCAGCGCATCGCGACACTCAGCGCGCCATGGGGCGACCAGGCTGGGAAAGTGCGCGCCCGATTGGGAAAAGCGGCCAGCCGAGAGAGCCTGCGCGACGACATCCTGTTCGAGAAGGCCATCACTCACCTGGTCACCATCGCCCGCGGCGAGGCTGACCGGTCAGAACCGAAGGAGGAGTAGGGTGAACGCACACGATCTGGTCCCGATGGTCATCGAGTCCACCGGGCGCGGGGAACGGGCCTACGACATCTTCTCGCTGTTGCTACGGGAGCGGATCATTTTCCTGGGCACGCCGATCACCGGACAGATCGCCAATCTGACCGTGGCCCAGTTACTGTTCCTCGACCGCGAGGACCCGGAACGGGAGATCGCCCTCTACATCAACAGCCCCGGCGGGGAGATCCTGGCCGGGCTGGCCATTTACGACACCATGCAGCTTACCCGCGCCCCGATCGCCACCTACGCCGTCGGGATGGCCGCCAGCATGGCCACGGTGCTGCTGACCGCCGGCACGAAGGGGCGGCGCTTCGCCCTCCCCCACGCCACCATCCACCTGCACCAGCCGATGGGCGGGGCGCAGGGACAGGCAGTGGATATCGAGATCGCCGCCCGTGAGATCCTGCGCATGCGCTCGCTGCTCAACGAACTGCTCAAGAAACACACCGGCCTGACCGATGAGCAGATCGACCGCTTCACCGACCGCGACTTCTACATGACGGCGGAGCAGGCGGCGGAGTACGGGATCATTGACCAGGTGCTGCGGCAGGAGGCGGTGACGGGGTGACGGGGTGACGGGGTGACGCGGAGACACGGTGACACGGTGACACGGAGATACGGTGACACGGAGACACGGAGACCCTGCGTCACCGTGTCACCGTGTCACCGTGTCACCGCGTCACCGTGTCACCGCGTCACCCCGTCACCGCGTCTCCGTGTCACCGCGTCTCCGTGTCACCGTGTCACCGTGTCACCGTGTCACCCCGTCACCGCGTCACCGCGTCTCCGCGTCTCCGCGTCTCCGCGTCACCGCGTCACCTCAAGACCACCCGCCCCTCATACAGCGCGGCGAAACGGCGGCCGTCGTCGGGGGTGCCGATGTCGGAGCCGTAGTGCATCGGGACGACGATCTGCGGATGGAGCATGCGCGCCGCCTCCACCGCCTCTTCGGCCGTCATCACGTAGATGCCACTGACCGGTAACAGCGCCACGTCGCATGCGAAGCCGGCCATCTCCGGGATCGCGTCGGTGTCGCCGGCGAAGTAGAGCCGCGCGCCGTCCACGGTGACGATGTAGCCCACGTGCCCGGCGTCGCGGGGATGGAAGGGGTTCCCCGGCGAGCGGAACTTGTTCAGGTTGTAGGCCGGCACCATCTCCACGTCAATCCCGGCCACGGTCAGCCGGTCGCCGGGGCGGACAGCTCGCGCGCCGGGCAATTTGGCTGCCGCGTCGGCGCTGGCCAGCACCACCGTGTGCGGCCCGCTGACCTTCTGCACATCGTCGGGTGAGCAATGGTCGAAGTGGCCGTGGCTTACCAGCACCAGGTCGCCCACCGGCAGGTCCCCGCGCAGGTCGCGCGGGTCGAAGTAGATCACCGGCGGCCCGTCCAGGCGAAAACTATCGTGTCCCAGCCAGTTCAGCTTGCTGACCAGTTCGTCGGCATTCATCTCTCCTCCTATACCTCGCGCCGCGCCTCCAGCGCGTTGGCCAACGTGACCTGATCGGCGTACTCCAGATCGCCGCCCACCGGCAGCCCCCGCCCCAGGCGGGTCACTCGCACGCCCAGGGGACGGAGCCTGGAGACCAGGTAGGCCGCCGTGTAGTCCCCCTCGCCGGTCGGGTTGGTCGCCAGGATCACCTCCCGCACCCCGCCCGCCTGCACCCGCTGCAGCAATTCGGCGACGCGCAGGTTCTCGGCAAACACCCCGTCCATCGGCGAGAGCGCGCCGTGCAGGACGTGGTACAGCCCGCCGTAGGTCTCCGTCCGCTCGATCGCCAGCAAGTCGAGCGGCTCCTCCACCACGCAGATCGTCGTCCGGTCGCGGGCCGGGTCGCTGCAGATCGCGCAGGGGTCAGCCTCGGTGATGTTCTGGCAGACCGAGCACAGGCGGGTACGCTCCTTCAGGTCGCGCAGCGCTTCGGAGAGCCGCAGCGGCAGGTCGGACGGATTGCGCAACAGGAAATAGGTCAGCCGCGAGGCGGTCTTCGGGCCGATGCCGGGCAGTTCGGTCAGCGTCTCGACCAGCCGCGTCACCGACGGCGGTACGCCAGATGTATTCATCCCTATCCCAGTCCCAGGCCCAGGTCGCCCAAACCTCCCAGGCCACCGGTGACCGCGTTCATCCGCTCCGCCGATTCTTTCTCCAGTTGCTCGAAGCCCTGGTTGATCGCGGCGACGATCATGTCCTGCAGCATTTCCACATCGTCCGCATCCACCACGTCCGGCCGGATGGTGAGCGACTGGACGCGCCGGTTGCCGGAAATGACCGCCGAGACCGCGCCGCCGCCGGCGGTGCCGGTGACAGTCATCGCGGCGATCTCCTCCTGCGCTTTCAACAGGTCCTCCTGCAGGGTCTGCAGCCGGCGCAGCATGCCCGGCTGACCCATCATGCCACCCATTCTCTTCGCCACGGATCCCTCCACTGTTCTGGATTCACCGGTCAGCGCTCGACGACCCGCGCGCCGAGCTTCTGCACTGCTGCCTGAACGACCTCATCCTCGGCGGCGGGCTCGGGCGGGGGCGCGGCAGGGTCGGCGCGGGCGACGACACAGCGCACCTGCAATGGGCAGCCGAACACCTGCCCCAGCGATTCCTCCAACAGTCGCCGGTTGGCTTCCTCCTCGGCCTTGCCCTTATGAAACGGATGGGCGAAGCCGATCAACACCACCCCCTCCTCCACGCCGACCGGCTGACCGGAGCGCAACAGGGCTTCGAGGCGAAGGTCGCGTGGGCGGATAGCGCTGAGGAAGTCTGCCCAGCGCCGGCGCACGTCTTCCAGGGCCGGGCCATTGGCCGACCTCGGGGTCTCCGGAGCTGGCGCGGCAGGTCGAGCGGTGGCCGGCTGGTGGGCAGCGGGCGGGGGCGCGGCGGGGGGCGGCGGGGCGGACGTCGTGGAGCGCAGCGAGGCCGGCGCCGGGCGCGGAGGCGCATCGCGGGCTGGCGGGGCCTCCTCCGGCGGCAATGCCGCCTCGACGAAAGCCAGCTCCAGCGGCAACTGCGGTTGCCATGCGGCGCGGGCCTCGACAGCCGCCTGCTGGAACAGCCGCACCGCGCGGGCCAGTTGCCTGGGCGCAAAGCGCCCAGCCTGGGCCTGGAACGGTTCGCGCAACCCGTCGGGCAGGTGAAGGAGAGCGTTCGTCGCGCCCAGGCGGGTCAATAACAGGCCGCGCAGGTGCTCAACCATCTGACGAGCCAGTTGACGCGGGTCGCTGCCGCGATCCACTGCCGCGTTGATCAGCCCCAGGCCCGCCCCCACGTCGCCGGCGGCCAGCGCGTCGGCCAGGGACAGCACCGTCTGCTCCTCGCCCGTGCCCAGCGCCGCCCGCACCACCTCGACCGTGATCCCGCCGTCGCTGTAGGCGGCCAACTGGTCGAGCAGGCTCTCGGCATCGCGCATGCTGCCGGTCGCCTGGCGGGCGATCAGCTCCAGCGCCGCATCGTCGGCGGCAAAGGACTCCTGCCCGGCCACCTGCCGCAGCCGACCGACCATATCGGCCAGCGGCACACGGCGGAAGTCAAGCCGCTGACAGCGCGAGAGCACAGTGACCGGGATCTTGTGCGGTTCGGTGGTCGCCAGGACGAAGATCACGTGCGGCGGCGGCTCTTCCAACGTCTTCAACAGCGCGTTGAAGGCCGCCGTGGAGAGCATGTGCACCTCGTCAATGACGTAGACCTTGTAGCGCGCCTCGGTCGGTCGGTAGCCGACCCGCTCGCGCAGCTCGCGCACGTCGTCCACGCCGGTGTTGGAGGCCGCGTCAATCTCGATCAGGTCCATCAACCGCCCCTCGTTGACGGCCTGACAGATGGCGCAGGTGTTACAGGGGCGCCGGGCCAGGTCGGGATCCAGGCAGTTGACTGCCTTCGCCAGCAGCCGAGCGGTGGTCGTCTTGCCGGTGCCACGCGGGCCGGTGAACAGGTAGGCGTGATGGACGCGGCCGGAGGCGAGCGCGTTGCGCAGGGTGCGCACGACGTGCTCCTGGCCGACGACCTCGTCGAACGTCCGCGGCCGCCACTTCCGATAGAGCGCCTGCGTCATCTACCCTTGCTCGCCCTCGACCTTCTCCATCCGCTCCAGCAGCCCGGCCAGCCCGCGCAGGAACTCGACCGGCACCGGGAAGATGATCGTGGAGTTCTTCTCCGTGGCGATCTCGGTCAGCGTCTGCAGGTAGCGCAGTTGGATCGCCGACGGCACCCGGCCGATCGTCTGCGCCGCTTCGGCCAGGGTCTTGGCGGCCAGGGACTCGCCCTCGGCGTGGATGATCTTGGCCCGCTTCTCGCGCTCGGCCTCCGCCTGCTTGGCCATGGCCCGCTGCATCGTCTGCGGCAGCTCGACGTCCTTCACCTCGACAATGCTCACCTTCACGCCCCACGGCTCGGTCTGCTCATCAATGATCTGCTGGAGTCGCGCGTTGATCTTCTCCCGATGGGCCAGCAGCTCATCCAACTCGCACTGGCCGATGACGTTGCGCAGCGAGGTCTGGGCGATCTGGAAGGTCGCCCGGCGGAAGTCCTCCACCTGGACGATCGCGTCGGCCGGCTGGATGACCCGGAAGTAGGCCACGGCGTTCACCTTCAGTGTGACGTTATCGTGGGTGATACACTCCTGGGCCGGGATGTCGAGGGTGACCACGCGCAAGTCCACCTTGACCATGCGGTCAATGAAGGGGATGATCAAGAAGAAGCCCGGGCCTTTCGCCCCGATCAGGCGGCCCAGGCGGAAGATCACCCCGCGCTCGTACTCCTGGACGATGCGGATCGCCGCGCTGGCGACGACGAGCAGGAAGAGAACAACAACCCCAACGACGCACCCGATAGCAGTAATCGCCCCTCCCAAGTCCGGCATGGCTCTCCCTCCTTAAAGAAAGCTGGAATCCGTCGTGGTCGAATGTGGCGAGCGCAGAAGAACGCGCTACGGGCTGCATTATACTCCGAAGGGGCAGCCGACGCAACCGGGTTGACCTTCCCGCCAGGGCGTGCTATACTGACTGGGCGTAACTACTACCCTCCCGCAGGTTTGGGCGCCATCTCCGCACTGGAGTGCGCCGCAATGATCTGTTTACCCTCTCGCCAGCCACTTTCTAACCTGCGGGAGGGTAGGGTAGGTAGATACGACCGGGCAAGGAGGACTGGCCATGACGGGCAATCCAGTGACGTTTCTCAGTCCTGATCAGGCACGACAACTGGTCGAGATGGCGGAGCGGGCGCGGGCGGAGCTGAGCCGCTTCGCCGGACACCCCGTCGGCTACGATGCGACGGCCCTGCAGTTGCTCGATGAGTGGGTCGAGCGCACCCCCGCTCCCTCGCCGGCGCTGCGCGTGCTGTGGACCGCTTTCCTCGGCGAGATGTTCCGCCGCCGACTCGGCGGGGAATGGATCACCCATCAGGAGGACGGGAAACGGCTGGCCGTGCTCTGTCCGACGGAGACCGGCGGCGTGCGCCACGTCGAGGTGGCCGACCAGATCGGACGGCGCATTACCAACGGCGTGACCGACTCCCTGGCCCTGTTCTACGCCCGCGAAAGCGCGTTGCTGCGCCAGCCAGCGGAGCTATGAGCGGGCGCCGGCCTACCCGTGCGTCCGCCGCTCCCGTCCCGCCCGACGTTCCCGCTCCCCGGCACCAGTGAGCGGGACGAAGGCCACACCGCCCATGTCGGTGGCCTTCAACTCCCCATCGGGCTGCTTGACGAACTTCCACAGGATTTGGAAGCCGCCCGGCGGGCCGAGCGGAGCCACCAGTCGCCCGCCGCAGGCCAACTGTTCCACCAGCGGCGGCGGGACCTCCTGGGCAGCGGCGGTGAGGATGATCGCCTGGTAGGGCGCGTGCTCCGGCCAGCCGTAGTATCCATCCCCTTGCTTGCAATGCACCGCATAGCCCAGCCGTTCCAGTCGCTCACGGGCTTGTGCGGCCAGTTCGGGGACAATCTCGATGGAGTAGACCTCGACGTCAGGGATGGAGGCCAGAACGGCGGCCTGGTAGCCCGACCCGGTGCCCACTTCCAGCACCCGATCGCCTGGCGCGAGATCCAGCAGCTCCGTCATCAGAGCGACGATGTAGGGCTGGGAGATCGTCTGTCCCCAGCCGATGGGCAGCGGGTAATCGCCGTAGGCGCGATCCCGGTCGGTTTCCGGGACGAAGAGATGGCGGGGGACGGAACGCATCGCGGCCAGCACCCGCTTGTCGGTGACTCCTCGGGCTTCGATAATATCCAGCACGCTCACGCCTCCGCTGAAGGCAAGGACAGGGGGAACCTTCGTCGCGTGTGGCTATTGTATCACGTTCGCGGAGCGGGCGCAAAGGCTGGCGGATCCAGTAGGACAACTGCTCGCAGTTGTCCTACGAACGGGGCGGGCGGGGCGCTCCCTGTTTTGCACCCGATCCGTGCCACGCGTCACGCCGACCACCTGGCTCGCAACCGTTCCACTTCGGCGCGCAGGGCAGCCAGTTCCTCGTCTCGTCGCCGGGCTTCGCGGGGCAGGGCCTGCCATTCCGTCTCGATCGCGCCCGCCGAGTAGTACAGCCCACAGTCCAGCAGCAATCACCAGCCCTCGTCGCGCTCCCAGCCACGCTCGGCCAGCAGCCGCTCGACCTGGCGGGCCAGGCCGTCATCGTAACTGCTCCCCCTCTCGCAGGTTTAAGCGCAATTGGCAGCCCGAATCGCATTTCAATGGCCACTCCGATTCGTTGCCTGGTCACTTCCGAACCTGCGGGAGGGTAAGCTGTTACCCACGGCCAACACCAGGCGAACGAGCTGCTCCAGGCGAGGTATCAACGTCTCATCCCGGACCGGGTCCACGTGGCCGTATCGCCGCGACCTGGGTGGACGCAGGTCCTCCAGATGTGCCCAGGCACCGCTCATCTCGGCAGCGATCATCCACCGGACACTCGATCGGCGCCGCGGCAGGTCGAAGGCCGCCGCCATCTCCGCACCCTGACGACGGCAGGCCTGGCAATGGTCGCGGAGCTGCCAAACAGCGGCCGGCGGCAGGTCCAGGGTCATCTCGTAAGTGGCGCCGGCGGGGGGCCCATCCAGCAGACGCTCGATCTCGCCCACTGATTGTTCCAGTTGTTCCAGGGTTACCGTCAGCGCAGTACGCTGATAGCGGTTCAGTTCCCGGTCGTCGGGCGCCGGGCGGCCATCAGGATCAGTCATCATCTTCACCCGGTGCTATCGTCCACTCAGGGCGGTCGTGGTACGTCGCCAGAGCGTGCCAACGCGCCCGACAGACCGCCTCGCTCACCCATTCGTGGGGCTCTCCGGCGAAGAAAGCGACCGCGCGGACCCAAGACGCCTGCTCCCAGGGATCACGCGGTTCGCGGCGTTGTTCCCAACGGTGCTTGCGCGGAAACCCCTGCGGGTCGGCCAGTAGCGGCGCGAGTCGTTCGCCCGCCGAATGGGCCTTGACAAGATGCTCGAACAGGTGTAAGATATGCATTGTGTTGCATATTCAGTTCGTCGAATGTAGCGAGGAACGGCAATGAGTGACGATCTGTACCGCACGGTGGCCGGGCTTTGCTCCCTGCTCTCCCACCCTGCCCGCCTGCGCATCCTGGACGAGCTGCGACGAGGCGAGGCCTGCGTCTGTCACCTGCAGGCCGTGCTTGGGCAGCCCCAGCCGTACATCTCTCAGCAGTTGCGGGTGCTTCGCAATGCGGGCGTGGTCACCGATCGCCGGGAGGGGAACAACATCTACTATCAACTGGCCGACGAACGGGTGATTCG
>DAOTYW010000364.1:0-5415 GCA_034434755.1 Anaerolineae bacterium
GTTCAGTTGGTAAAGTGCAAATCTTGCGATCCGAGGCCGTTTTTCACGGTTCGGCCACCAGTTGCACAAAAGTTAGGTTAAGTTGTGACCGATGGGTGCATCGTTCAACTCCGTAGGGGCGCACGGCCGTGCGCTCTTACGGGCTATCCGAACGACCCAGCGTCCGGCTGGCCCACAGCAACCCCACGCTCGCTCCCAGGATCACCGTGCCCAGCGCCGCCAGCAGGCCGAGCATCAGCCCGACGAGCATCAGTCTTCCCTGCCAGTCAGCGGGATTGTCGAGGAGCACCAACCCACTGAAGACGAGTCCGACAGCCAGGCCATTCCACAGGCCGTGCAGGACGTTCGCGACGACGAAAGCCAGCGCCAGTCGCGCCGGGCGGCGGGCGGTCCACGCCTGGCCCCAGCCCCAGCCCATCAGCCCGCCGGTGGCGCAATGCATCACCGTCGCCGCCAGCCGACCCACGACATTGAGCCCCCAGATTTCGCTGACCAACGCGCCGTTGAGCACGTTCTCGATCAAGGCGAAGCCGGCCCCGGCGGCTACGCCCAGCAAGAACGCCCGCGCCGGGGCGGGCCGCAGCCACCGCCCGGCCAGCCCCACGCCGAGGGTCTTCATCGTCTCCTCGGCCAACGGCGTCACCACGGAAAAGAGGAACAGGGCGACCAGAACGACCACTGGAGAGAGGGAGTCCAACAGCGCCCACGGGTCGGCGAGGAAGGCCGGATCGTTCAGCCGCGCCTGGAGGGACTGCAACGCCTCCATGGGCAGCAGGCCAAGCAGCAGGGCGGCGACGATGATGATCAGCACCGCGCCGCCCTCGATGAGGAGGGCCATGATGGGGCCGACGGAGGCGCCGCTGACCAGCCCGACCACCGCGTCCCGCCCCGTCCCGCCGCGACCGTCCAGCAGCCGTCCCACCGTCGTCAACACCAACAGGGGCAGGAGGGCCATCGCCAGCGTATTGACCGGCGGCAGCAGGTAGGTGGTCAGCGCCTCGCTGAGCGAGGCGATCCCGCCTACCACGATTAGGGAGACCAGCAGCAGCCAGAGGAGGCCGGGGTAGCGGGGGCGAAAGGGGCGCGACGGCCGTCCCTGCCACACTCTCCAGCCCTCGACGGCAACGATCAGACCCAGCCAGACCCCCAGCACGGTCAGGCCCAGGGGCTGCTGGATGGCCGCGCCGGTCGGCGCCGGCGCGCCGGGCCCGGTCGCGGTCAGGGCCAACAACGGACCGCCGCCGCAGGCCACGACCGCCACCAGCAGGCCGATGACCGCCGCGGCCAGCCCGATCGCCTGGCGGATGGAAGGAGAGGAGGGCGCAGGCCCTGGCGCGCCCTCGCCCTCCTCTCGTAGACCGATCTCCTCTGGCGACAGGACGCTCATCGCTCCTCGATCGTGACCGTCTGGATCACATCCGGCATCGGAGCGTTCGGGTCGGAGGGATCGCGCACGGTCAGGCTGAGCACCACGTCCATCCCCTCGACCACCCGGCCGATGATCGTGTAGCCGCCGTCCAGTTGTGGCTGAGGGCTGAGGGTGATGAAGAACTGGGAGCTGCCGGTGTTGGGGCCGGCGTTAGCGATGCCGACGATGCCCGCCTCGTCGTAGCTGAGGCCCTCGGCGATCTCATCGTCGCACTCGTAGCCGGGGCCGCCGATGCCGGTGCCGGTCGGGTCGCCGGTCTGGGCGACGAAGTCCGCGATGACGCGGTGGAAGGGCACGTTGTCGAACCAGCCCTGTCGGGCCAGGAAGACGAAGCTGTTAACGTTGGCCGGCGCCTGGTCTGCGTAGAGCTGGATGACGAAGGAACCCTTGTTGGTAACGACCGTGGCAAAGTACTGCCGGCCGGCGGTGATGACCTGCGGCGGGGGCGCGTCGAACTGGCGGGCCTCCAGGGCGATCGCCGCCAGGAAAGCGTTCAGCGCCGCCTCGGAGAGCCCCCAGTTGAAGGGGAACATGCGCCCGTTGACGATGACGGACGGCGTTCCGGGCAAGCCGAGCTGTCCTGCCTCCTGATAGCTGGCCATCACCCGTTCCTGATAGGTATGATTCTCCAGATCGCTGCGGAACTGTGCCACGTCCAGGCCCAGCTCTTCCGCATAGCCGGCCAGGACGGTGGGGAGATCGTTTGTCGAGTGCGAACCCCACTCCTGCTGGCGAGCGAAGAGCAGGTCGTGCATCTCCCAGAAGGCTCCCTGAGCACCGGCGGCCTCCGCCGCCTCAGCGGTGATGAGCGCTTTGTCGTGAATGCTCATCAAGGGGAAGTGACGATAGACGATCCGGAGATTGTCGCCTTGAGCGTCTAACAGACGCTCCAGCACGGGCTCGACGCCCGCGCACCCCGGACACTGGAAATCCGAGTACTCGATCAGGGTGATGGACGCGTTGGGGTTGCCACGCACCCAATCCTGATCGGTGACCGGCGGCAGATTGGCCACTGCCTGACCGATGGGTTCAGCAACCCGGCAGGCCGCCTGGCCCGGGACGGCCGTGGACGGCGGTGTAGAACCGGTGGCCACGGCGGTCGGCGGGGTGGTGGGGGAGGACGGCAGCGTCGGCACGTTGCTCGCCGGGGTCACCGGCGTCGCGCTGCAGCCGACGGTCACCGCCAGCATGGCCGCTGCCAGGAGCAGAAGCAGGGCATTGCGCATTCTAACCTCCTTCGAAGAATTGGAGGTATTGTACCACAGATGGCGGAATCCGGCTACAGGTGGCAGCGCGCGATCCTGGCCGCGGCCACCGTCGGCCAGGTGGGCTAACTGTGACGCTCGACGCCCGGCAGCCGCACCACCGTCCCGATCCTCCGCGTAGAGCCAGTTCGGGCCACGCCCGTAGAGGGCCAGCGGCTCGCCCGACGGCAGGTAGTCCAGGACAGCCTGGAGAGCGTCTGGCCGCCAGCGGTGGGGGTCGCGCCCCATCTGCCGCGCCAGGCGTTCCACGTCCACGGCCAGCTCGACGGGGGCGCTTTCCAGGTGGCGGCGACGCAGGTCGCCTGACTCGGCGATGAAGAGGTCCACCAGCCGCGCCGCCAGGGCCTCCAGGACGGGGCCCTCCGCCCGTCGTCCCCGCTCCAGGCCTGCCATCACCCCCGGCAGCAGGGGAGTTTCCTGATCGAGCCGGTCCTGGCCGTGCAGGTCGGAGCGCAGATCGGCCAACAGTACCAGGCCGTGGCGGGCGAAGCGCACCGCCCACTCCTCATGGCTCGCTTCGTCGGGGGTGAGCAGGATGGCATGGGTGCATTCGCCCAGCATCGCCTCCTGTTCGTAGAAAAGCCGGTATGGGCGACCGGACGGTAGGGGCGACCGGACGGTAGGGCGACCGGACGGTAGGGGCGACCGGACGGTCGCCCCTACGGGTGGGGACGTGCCCGTAGGGGCGACCGGACGGTCGCCCCTACAGGTGGGAACGTGCCGGTAGGGGCGACCGGCCGGTCGCCCCTACAGGTGGGAACGTGCCAGCCAGCCAATTCTCTGCTATAATATGCTTGCCATGGAGCAGGACATTTTCGAACGCTTCGTCGCCGAGGCGCTGGACGCGCTGCCCGAACGCTTCCGCGCCCGGCTGGAGAATGTCGAGGTGGTGGTGGAGGATTGGCCCGACCGACAGACAATGCGCGCCGCCGGCGTGCACCATCCAGCCCAGCTCCTCGGCTTCTACCACGGCGTCCCACTGACCCACCGCACCCACCACTACGAGCTGGTCCTCCCCGATAAGATCAGCATCTACCGGCAGCCGATCCTTATGCGCTATCGGACGGCGCAACAGATCCGCCAGGCCATCCACCACGTCGTGCGCCACGAGCTTGCCCATTTCTTCGGCATCAGCGACGAACGGCTGGCAGAGCTGGGGGTGTACTAGCCCCGCCGTTGGCCGGAAAAGGATCGCTACATGGCCACCAAATCGCTCAAGATTGTGCTCTTCGAGAAGATTGACCAGCACTTCGACCTGGAGGAGCTTCGTTCCCTCTGCTTCTACCTCGATGTGGACTACGACAGCCTGGAGGGCGAGGGGAAACAAGCGAAGGCGCGGGCGCTGATCGGCTACCTGCAGCGACGCAACCGCCTGGGCAACCTGGTCGAACACCTGCGCACCCAACACCAGTACATTGACCTCTCCTCCCTGCCCGCCACCACCCCCCTGCCCTCCCGCGTCGAGCGCATCATCTCCTTCGTCAACCGCAATCACGAGCTGAAAGCGCTGACCGATCCGCTCATCCCCCCCTACGTGCTGATCAACGCCCCCGCCGGCTACGGCAAGAGCAGCTTGCTCCACGAGCTGCACGCCCGCTACCAGCAGGACCCGGAGTGGATCAGCGCGCTGGCCGACTTCCGCAACCCACAACTGATCGCCTACCCGGCGCTGATGGTCCACGAGCTTGGCGGCCAGATCCCCGGTTACGCCCCGCCGCCGACGCCCGGCGCCCCGCTCGAAGAATACATCCTCCACCTGGAACAGAGCCTGCTGGACGCGCAGAAGAACGCCATCCTGCTCTTCGACAGCGTCGAACGGCTGGACAATGAGTGGCTACGCTGGCTGCTGAATGACTTCGTCATCCGCGTCCAGCGCGACCTGAAAGGGGTCGGCTACGGCGGTCCCGGCCGCCGCTTCCGGGCGATCTTCAGCGGCCGGGCCTCCGCCGAGGCCTGGCGCACGATCCCCTACCAGGAAGTACCGCTGACCCCGTTCGACCTCACCGTCGTCCATTCGACCCTCCTCTCGCTCGTGGACTGCATGGGGCTGGCGCTGGCGGAGGAGACGATCGCTTGGGTCAGCCGCTGCATCATGCAGCTCACCGGCGGCCACCCCGGCTGTATCGCCGCCGTCCTGACCGAACTGGCGCAACGCAAGTTCCTCGGCCTCGAACATTTCTTCGACCCCGCCGGCCAGAAAGACATCCTGCGCCGGATCGTCCAGCCGGCGATCGATGAGCTGCGGCGGGACATTCCGCCAGAGCTGTACCCGGTCTTCGAGACGGTCAGCGTCTTCCGCCGTTTCAATCACGACACGCTGCGCTACCTGCTCATCCTGCCCGCCGACGGCATCGCCCTCCCGCCGAAGCTGGCCGATAAGGCCGATCCGCCGTGGGCGCTGTTGCAGGAGATCACCCGCACGCACATGGTGCAACTGCGGGACGGCTACTATTCCGACGACATCAGCCGGCGACTGCTGACCATCGCCCTGCGCCAGAGCGAGGCGGACCGCTTCCGGCGGCTGTGTGCGCACGCCGAGGCCGTCTATCGGGACTGGCTCCACCGCCCCAACATCAACAATCCCCACCTGCTGGCCATCGAAGCCTCGTTCCAGCAGTTGCAGGCGCACGCCTTCGGCGCGCCGCCCGATGCGCAGAAGTTGGAACAACAGGTCATCGAGACGCTGAACGATTATCTGGACCACAGCGACCACCCCTTCGG
>DAOTYW010000365.1:0-9702 GCA_034434755.1 Anaerolineae bacterium
CTCGGCGCCGCGCCGGCGGCCGCCCGCGCCCAGCAGCCACTGCCCACGAGCGGCGACTGGCTCTCGTTCGACGGCAGCGCCGCCCCGACCTCCCCCACCCTGTCGCTGCTCTACGCCAACGCCTACGACATCAGCCTGCGCGCCAACTTGCCCGGCGCTCAGGTCGAGAAGGTCGAGGCGGACGGCCAGACCTACACCCGCCTCGGCGGCGACGGCTACGGCCACCCCGCTGCGGTCGGCCTGCCCGACCTGCCGGTGCTGCGCCAGGACGTCGAAATCCCCTTCGGCGCGGCAGTGTCGCTGGAGCTGGTGCGCGCCGAGTACCACGAGTATACCCTGGCCGAGCTGGGGTTGACCCCCATCTACCCGCTCCAGCCGCCCGTGGTCAAGTTGGACGGAGCACTGGAGAACGCGCCCTTCGTTATCAACCGCGACTTCTACGCTTCCGGCGCCCGCTATCCCGATGCGCCGGTACGCCTGGGCGAAGAGTACATCGTCCGCGGCCACCGCGTACAGCCGGTCGAGGTCTGGCCGGTGGCCTACGACCCCGCCGCCGGCACCGTGCGGCTCTACAGCCAGGTCGTCTTCCGCCTGCGGCTGCGCGGCAGCGACATGGCCCTCACGCGAGCGCTGGCCGACCGCTATGCCTCCCCCGCCTTCGAGTCACGGCTGGCCGGGCAGATGCTCAACTACAACCAGGGCCGCCCGGCCGTCCAGTTCTCCCCCGATGCGACGATGGGCTACCTGATCGTCACCGCCGACGCCTACTACGACGCCATGCTCCCCTTCGTCGCCCTGCGCCAGGGCAGCGGCTTCGCCGTGACCATGGTGCGTACGTCGGAGATCCCCGGCGGGGCGACGGCGGCCAACATCCAGGCCTACATCCAGAACGCCTATCACACCTGGCCCACCCCGCCCTCCTACGTCCTCCTGGTCGGCGATACCAACACCATCCCCACCTGGACCGGCCTGTCGGCTACCACGTCCACCGACCTCTACTACGCGACGATGGACAGCTCCGGCACCGGCGACTGGCACCCCGACATCGGGCGCGGTCGCTTCCCCGTCCGCTCGCCCGAACAGACGACCATCATGGTCAACAAGTACCTGCTCTACGCCACCCTGAACGGGACGGAGCCATGGCTGCGCACGGCCTCCTTCCCCGCCACCTGCGACCGCTACACGGTCGCCGAGGGGACACACAACTACGTCATCAACACCCACACCGCGCCGGGCGGCTGGAGCGGCAACTTCCCCACGACCAACATCCCCGGCGGGGACAAGCTCTACTGTGTCACCTACAACGCCACCCGCACCGACCTGATCAACATGTTCAACCAGGGCCGCTGGATGATCATCTACTCCGGGCACGGCGGCTACGACGGCTGGGAGATGAGCTTCAGCAGCAGCGACGTGCGCAACCTGACCAACGACGGCATGCTTCCCTTTGTCGCCAGCCACGCCTGCATCAGCGGCGACTTCGGGCAGACCGAGGTCTTCGGCGAGACATGGGTGCTGGAGCCCAACCAGGGCGCGTTGGTCTACTGGGGCTCGTCCGACAGCAGCTACTGGGACGAGGACGACGTGCTGGAACGAGCCATGTTCGACGGCTTCTTCGAGCCGCCGCGCGGTCATTCCGACGTGACCGACATGACCTACGAGGGGCTGGCAGCGGTCGAGGCCACTTACCCCAGCTCCGCTCGTTATTACTGGGAAACCTACAATGTCCTGGGGGACCCGGCGGTAAAGATCTTCCTGGAACCGGAGACGCCGACGTTCACGATGGAGATCGAGCCCGATGAACACGCGGTCTGCGCCGTCGGCAGCGCCGAGTCCACGGTGACCATCGAGAGCCTGCGCGGCTACTCGCAGACGGTCTACCTGGAGAACGGCCCCCTGCCAACCGGCGTGACGGCGGCCTTCGATCCGGATGCGGCCCAGGCGCCCTTCAGCGCCACGCTGACGCTGGACGTGGCCGACGCGGCGCTGGCGGGCGAGTATGGGATCGTCGTCACCGCCACCGACCACGTTAGCGTGACCCGTCAGGCAGCGGTGAACCTGCTGGTGGCCGAAGACGCGCCGGAAAGCCCCGCGCTGACCTCGCCGGCGGACGGAGCGACCGGTCAGCCGTTCCAGCCGACGCTGCAATGGCTGCCGACTGCGCTGACCCGCAGCTACCGCGTGCAGGTGGACACGACCCCGCTGTTCGGCGCGCCGTTGGTGGACGTGGGCGACATCGCCGGGACGAGCTACACGCTCGGCGCGCCGCTCGCCGGCGGGCGCTGCTACTGGTGGCGCGCCCAGAGCGACAACGTCTGCGGCAGCGGCCCGTGGGCCGACCCGTTCCACTTCGCCACGGTCAACCTCGCCCTCGCCTTCGCCGACGACATGGAATCCGGCGCCGGCAACTGGTCGCACGCCGCCGCCCAGGGCGTGGACCACTGGCAGCTCTCCACCGCCCAGTCGCACAGCCCCACCCACGCCTGGTTCGTGCCGGACGACGCCGTCGTCACCGACAGCCGGCTGTGGAACACCGTGGCCGTGCCCGTCGGCGTGGGCAGCACGCTGACCTTCTGGCAACGCTACCAGTTCGAGGGCACCAGCTACGACGGCGCCGTTCTGGAGATCTCCACCAACGGCTCCACCTGGAGCGACTTGGGGCCCTACATCACCGCCGGCGGCTACAACGGCACAGTCAGCACCTGCTGTAGCAACCCACTGGGTGGGCGGCAGGCGTGGACCGGCGACCTGACCACCTGGACGCAGGTCTCCGTCAACCTGAACAGCTTTGCCGGGCAGAATGTCTACATCCGCTGGCGGCTGGGCTGCGACTCCTCGATCTCCGATGTGGGTTGGTTCATTGACGACGTGCAGATCACCGCCCCGCTGCCGCCCAACCCGGCGCCCATCGTGAGCGGTATCTCGCCGGACAGCGGCGCGCCGGACAGTGAGACGCCGGTGGTGATCAGCGGCAGCGGCTTCGTCGAGACGCCCAGCGTGCGCCTGGGGAGCACCTGGCTGCTCTCGCCCACCCTGGTCAGCTCGACGACGCTGAACGCGGTGGTGCCGGCGGGGCTGGCCGAGGGCGTCTACGACCTGACGCTGGTCAACGGGGACTGCCAGGAAGCCGAGCTGCTCGGCGCCTTCACCGTCGTCAGCGGTGAGTGCATCAGCCCGACGGTGACCTTGCTGGAGAGCGATAGCCCGCTGCAACTGGGCCGCCCGATGCACTTCACCGCCACGGTCGCGGGCACGCAGCCCTTCACCTACACCTGGGACTTCGGCGGGCCGGGGGTCGGCGCGGGGCTGGACACGCCTACGCCGGTCTTCACCTACACCGCCGCCGGCGCGTACACCGTCACCCTGGACGTGAGCAACGCCTGCGGCAGCGACGAGGCGAGCATCCTGGTCGAGGCCCTCCCCACCTATCCGCTCTACCTGCCGGTGATCCTGAGGAACAGGTAGACAGGCTCTGACGAATGGCCGGAGTGTAGCCTTCAGACTGCCCCGGCGCGGGCTAAAGCCCGCACTCCAGACCGGCCTCTGGAACGCCGTAGGGCGGGCCGCTGGCCCGCCCCGCGATGCGAGCCGCTGGCCCGCCCCGCGATGTAGGGCGAGCCGCTGGCCCGCCCTACGTGTTCAATCCGGCTCGTGGCCGGGGTTGACGATCAGCTCGTCAAGGTCGCGCACGGTGCAGAAGGGCACGTAGCTGCGCGCCTGGGCGCGGGCGTAATCGTCGTCCACCTGTGCAGGGTCCTGCGTGTAGGCGATGACCAGCACCAACTTCCCTGCCGCCACAAAGCGCTCCAGGTGTGGCTCGATCTCGGCCAGGAAGTCGGGCGGGCTGGGCTGCTCGTCGTCCGGGTAGCCGTAGTAGACCTCCTCCTGGCCGATGCCGTCCACCACGTCCATGTAGCCCGGCACCAGTGCTTCCAACCCCGCCGCGTTCTGCGGGAAGATAAGGAAGTCGGGATCGCGGGCGCGGGCGTGGGCGCGGATGGCGGCGACGAAGTCGGCCATCTCCTGCGCAGCGGTCGGGCGCTCGTCGGCGTAGGTCTCGTAGGCGTCCACGATGTCCAGGTAGGCACCATCGAAACCGGCGTCCAGCAGCCGGTCGGTGTAGGCAAAAATGATCGTCTGCCAGTCCGGCTCCCAGTAGCGCACGCGGTAGTTGCCCGGCCAGTCGGGGTTCTCCTCGTCCAGCCAGGGAGGATTGCCCGGCGCCCAGTCCGGCTGCCAGTAGAAGCGGTAGTCCTCCGCCTCGCCGATGCTCATGTAGGCCAGGACGATCTTGTCGCCGCCGGGGCTGTGCCGCAGGGCCTCGATCTGCGCGGCGCTGAACTCGCCCTCCTCGCCCCCATCGGCGGAGTAGTCCATCACCACCAGGTCGTAGGCGGTCTGACCGATGGCCTGCAGGTCGAGGTTTTGGAGCTGGTATAGGAAATCGTCCACCTGCGCCAGTTGGGGAGGCGCGGGCGTACCATGGACAATCGGCAGGTAGATGGGCGCCGTGCTCGTGGGTGGTGCGTCGGCGCCGCAGGCGACCAGCAGCAGAGCCAGGCAGATAATCAGTGGACAGAGACAACGCATCATGACCCACCATGGAGGGGCGCACGGCCGTGCGCCTCTACGCCGTGCACACTACCGCCGTGCGCCAGCACCATCGGCAGATAGAGCCGCGCCGACGCGGGCCGCCACTCGAAGGCGCCCATGTCACAGACGGCGACGCCGTCCCCGTCGCCGTCCACCGGGCGGGCAAGCCCGCCATAGTCAACAGCCGGGCAGGTAGCGTTATCCCCAGCATCAATGGCGGGACTGCCCACGGCCAGGGACATGCCGATCGCGCTGCCGGCGTGCGGCTCGACCAGCCGCGGGTCGGCCAGCCGGTTGTGCGCGCTGGGGTACGGCGGGTCCGCATACGGAGGTTCCGTGTTCTTCACGCTGAACGCGATACTGTAGTCACCGGCGAAGAACAGGTCGCCGCAGCCCTCCTGGTAGAAGAGAAAGGTGACGTCATCGGGATCGAAGTAGTCGCGGTCGCCGAGGAAAACATTGTTCCACCCGGTCAGCGTCTCGCTGCCGTCGCAGGCGAAGCCCTCGCGCGGCCCCGCGCCGACCAGCCCGTCGCCCTGGCCATAGAAGGTGCTGTTGACGATAGAGACCTGCTCCCCACCCGTGTAGGCGACCTCCAGCGTATTGCCCAGCGCCCGGCAGGGGTCAACGTTGTAGGTGAACGGCTGCCCGTCGAAGAAGCCGCAGTTGCCCACCAGCACGCTGTTGCTGACCGTGAGCTGCCCGGCTACCTTGACCTGGTTGCCGGCGTTGCCCTCGGCGTAGACGCGGTCGAGCACGACGACCCCGCCCAGCGTGTGGTACAGCAGGTCGAGCCCGTCGGACGTGTTGTGCAGGAAAGCCGAGTCCTCGATGATCCAGTCGCCGCCGGTCTCGCCGGTGCCCACGCCGTCGCCGTAGCCGCCGGCCGTCTGCGCCCAGCAGCCGGTCGGCTGGCCGCCGGGGTAGGTCTCCCCGCAGCCGTTCCACTCGACCGTCCAGCGGCGGAAGGTGAGCGTGCCGGAATTGGCGTCGCCGAAGTCGTCCCACAGATCGCCGTCCCAGCCGACCGAGCCGTTGGCGGCGATGCGCACGTCCTCGACGGTCCAGTCGGTCAGCCGGCCGGCGTGGACGCCGATGGAGGCCAGGCCGTGGATGTTCAGGTGGTGGAGATAGACATTCGCCGAATCCTCGGCGTGCAGGCCGACGGCGGCCCACGGGCCGAAGGGGGAATGGTCACGCTCGCAGGCCAGGCCACCGGTATGATCCTCGACGCAGTCGGAGTGGTCGGTGACCTCCAGGCAGCCCACTTCGACGTAGCTGGCGTCGGTCAGGTTGAGCACCAGATCGGCCCGCTCCGTGCCCCACAGCTCCGGCGGGTCGGGACAGCCCGCGTCCCAACCGGCGCCGAGGATGCGCGTGGGATGGGTCGCATCCAGACCGCTGGGGACGGGGGGCATCGTGCAGGCCCAGGCGTAGCCGGGGTCGCAGAAGTCGGGATTGTCGGCGCCGGGCGCGCCCAGGCCCATCATGTACGAACCGGGGCCGATGACCAGTGTGTCGCCGGAGGCAATGCGCGGCGGGCCGCCGGGCGGGAGAGCGCGAAAGGGATGGTCCCAGGCGCACGGCTGGCCGAAGCCGCTGCCGGGGTCGGGCGCGTCGGCCAGGCCGGTGCAGCGCTCCGGCGAGCCGCCGTCGGTGCGCACGTAGTAGGTGAGGCCCTCGGCGGTAGGGGACGGGCCGGGCGGGAGCGTGGGCGCGGGTGGGGCTTCTTCCTCCACCGGTGTGGTCGCACAGGTCGTGCAGACCACGAGGGTGAGCAACAGGAGCAGCGGGGTTCCTCGCTTGAACACGGTTCACCTCCTGCAGAACGTCACTGAGGACAGTGTAGCACGGATTGCAGCAGAGAGCAATCGCGTGTCGGGGCACGCTGTCAACGGATTCCCGGAACGAATCAAGCGGGAACAACTGCCCCAGCCCGCCAAATCCGTTCAATCCGTGCCCCGAATCCGTTGACAGCATTTGCCAACCCTTACCGATATGGTATAATGGGCCCGAACAATCCGCCACCCTAGCTCAATCGGCAGAGCAACCGCTTCGTAAGCGGTCGGTTGTCGGTTCAATTCCGACGGGTGGCTCCTCGAGAGGCCCCTCCGCGGGCCTTTTTTGCAGTGATGACTGTCCAGCCCGCCGTTCGGCGCGACCCCTGGCGCTTCCTGTGGCGCCTGAGCACCGGGGACAGCCTGCTGGCTGTCGCCATGCTGCTTCTATCCCTCTATCTGGCTGCCCTGGCCATCTTTCCCCAAGCGTCCGCCGATTCGGCACTGACCGACACCTGGCTGGCTCAGGCACAGGCCCGCTTCGGCGCGGCGACGGAATCGCTCTATCGCCTGGGGCTGTTCCACCTGGGCGACTCTCCGCTGCCCCGCCTCTTGCTCGCCGTCACCGGCTTCCTGCTGCTGACCCGCGCAGTCGAACAGGCAGCGGCCCTGCAATCGCTCCCGCCCCGTCCGAAAGAGCGCCATTTCTGGACCGCCCTGTCAGCGCTGCTGGCATACGCCGGCGCGCTGCTCCTGCTAGTGGGGCTGCTGATCGGCGAGCTGTGGGGCTGGCAGGTGGATAGCCTGATCAGCTCAGGCCAGGAAACGTTGACCGTGCCCGGCCACGGCGAGGTCGCCCTGGTGCCGGACGAACACGGCGTCCGTTCGGCGCGGCCGGGGGTGACCATCCACACGACCGGCAGCGGCCCGCAGGTGACCGTCCGCGCGCTGGACGAGCATGGCGCCTCCCTGGGGCTGCAGCGGACACCCCGCGAGCCGACCACGGAGGAGCTGACCGTCGCCCTGACGGCCGACTCACCGGAAGCCTTCCTCGCCGTGCCGGACGCCGGCCTGGTGCTGCGGGTCGCCGCGGCGCCGGGCGCGGCGCTCGCCGCCGATGCGCCACTGCGCATCCAGGTCTTCCGCACGCCCACTGGCGAATTGGTCGAGGAAAACGAGATGGGCAGTGAGGCCCTGGAGCTGACACTGGACGGGACGCGGCTCCAGGCCACCCGTTCGCCATACCGCATCCTGTCCGCCGCGCACAACCCTGGACGGTGGGCCGAGATCGGGGGGCTGGTCATCGGCGCGCTGGGACTGCTGGGCATATTGGCTCTCACGTCGCCGCGCCAGACACGCTGGCGGTGGGGACTGCGGATCTACCGCAGCATGGCCAGTCTGCTAACCCTCGTCGTGGCGGCGATCACCCTGCAGAGCCTGATCGCCAGCGGCGCGCTGTGGAACCGCACCCCGTTGCCCGTCGGGTTGGCAGCGCTCCTGTGGATCACCCTCGCTGCCGGTTTGGGAATCGGGAGGGTAACAGGTCCGCTCACCCTCCCGCAGGTTCGGAAGTGACCGAGCAACGCATCGGAGTGACCATGGCAGTGCGATTTGGGCTGCCCATTGCGCCCAAACCTGCGGGAGGATGAGCAGTTACTCAGGAGGTCGAATTGAGCACACGATCTATCGTCATCGCCGTGGCTGGCGGCACCGGTTCGGGCAAGACGACGGTGGCGCGAGAGATCCTGGCCCGCGTTGGCGCCGAACACATCGCCTACATCCCCCACGATGCCTACTACCGCGACCTGAGCCACCTCCCCTACGCCCTGCGCACGCAGGTCAATTTCGACCACCCGGACTCGCTGGAGACCGGGCTGATGGTAGAGCACCTCAAGCGGCTCAAGGCCGGGGAGCCGGTGGACATTCCGGTCTACGACTTCACCACCCACACGCGCACCGCGCGCACCCAACGGATCGGGCCGGCGCCGGTGATCCTGGTGGAAGGCATCCTGGTCTTCGCCGAGCCCGCGTTGCGCGAGCTGTTCGACGTCAAGTTGTACGTGGACACCGACGCCGACCTGCGCTTCATCCGCCGCCTGCAGCGCGACGTCCAGGAGCGCGGACGGACGCTCGACTCGGTGATCCAGCAGTACCTGACGACCGTGCGTCCGATGCACCTGGAGTTCGTCGAGCCGAGCAAACGCTACGCCGACGTGATCATCCCTGAAGGCGGCTTCAACGAGGTCGCCATCGAGATGGTCGCCGCGCGGGTGCGCGGGCTGCTGGAGCAAGTTCGTCCATAGGGACGCAGCAGCGAGGCCCCGCTCCTCCCCATTGACAATTCCCACCCCTGTGGTAAAATTCAGCATCTGAATCTTGCGCCGCCGGCAGGCCCATGACCACGAACGAACGCGAGCTGCGCATCCTAGAAGCACTGGAGCAGAATCCCGACACGACCCAGGCCACCCTGGCCGCCCAGTTGGGCGTGGCCGTGGGCAGCGTCAACTGGTACCTCAAGCGGCTGATCCGCAAGGGCTACGTCAAGATCACCCACCTAGAGCGGCGCAAGCTCAAGTATTTCGTCACCCCGCAGGGACTGGCGCTCAAGGCCCGCCTGACCTCCGAGTACATGGACTACTCGCTGCGGGTCTACCGGCAGCTTCGCCAGGCAGCGCGGGAGACGCTGGCTCAGGTGCGCGCTGCCGGGCACACGGCCATCCACGCCGACGGACGCGACGAGGCAATGGAGATCCTCCGCCTGACCTGCCTGGAAGAAGAGATGAGCATCGAGCAAGATACCCGTGCGCCGCTGCCGGAGGTGCGCGCCGATGGCCTGCGCTTCGTGATCGAGTGGCCGGAGGGAGAGGCCGCCCATGGCTGACGAGCCGCGCCAGGGCCAGGTCTTCGACGGGCTGCCGCCCATCGCGCCGCGCACCTGGATCAAGATCGGACTAGGCTTGCTGGCCTCCGCCCTCCCCGGCCCGTCGCGGCTGATCGCCTGGATCCATCGCCTGCGCGGAGTGCGCTTCGCCGACCCGTCCACCGTGTTCATCGCCGGTGGGGTGCTGATTGATTCCCGTTTTCCGGAACTAGTGTTCATCGGCGAGCACGTCTACCTGACGCGCGGCGCGGTCATCCTGACCCACTTCTCCCCCACCCCGCCGCAGATCGGCCCGATCCGCGGCATCCGCACCCAACCGGTGACCGTGAAGCGCGGCGCGCACATCGGCGTGCACGCGATCATCCTGCCCGGCGTGACGGTCGGCGAGTGCGCCATCGTCGGCGCCGGCGCAGTGGTCACCCGCGACGTGCCGGACTTCACCGCCGTGGC
>DAOTYW010000366.1:0-17408 GCA_034434755.1 Anaerolineae bacterium
GCCCCTCTCCCGCCGGGCGGGAGAGGGGCGGGGGTAGGGGGGGGGGTGAGGGCTCAGCGCCGCGGACGGTAGGCAGTTACGCTGGAGGCAAGAAACCTTGAGCCGACCCACGTTGCAGTTCCTGTCTGCCGAGACCGTTCAGCGCGTCATAGACGAAGCGCTGCAGCTTCTGGAGGAGCCCGGCGTGCGCGTCCACTCGGTGCGCGCGCTGGCGCTGCTGGGCGAGCACGGGGCGCGCGTGGATCCGCAGGCGCGGGTGGCGCGCATCCCGCCTGACCTGGCCCGTCGCGCCGCGGCGACCGCGCCGCGCTCTTTTTACCTCCACAATGCCGATGGTCGCCCGGTGGTCCACTACGGCGACGACGACGTGCACTTCGACCCTGGATCGGCGGCGATCGAGATCGTGGATTACGACGCCCGCACTTCCCGCCCGCCCGTTACCGCCGACCTGGTCCGCGTGGTCAAGTTGACCGAGGCCCTGCCGGCCTACGACGCGGTCAGCACATCGCTGGTCTGCAGCGACGTGCCGGAGCGCATCGGCGATCTATACCGGCTGTACCTGGTGCTCCGCTATGCCCGCAAGCCGGTGGTCACCGGCGCTTTCGCCGTGGACACCTGGCACGTGATGAAGGACATGCTCGTGGCGGTGGCCGGCAGCGAGGCGGCGCTGGCCGAGAAGCCGATCGCTGTCTTCGACGTCTGTCCCTCGCCGCCGCTGTTGTGGTCGGAGATCACCTGCGAGAACCTGATGGACTGTGCGCGCTACCGCATCCCGGCGGAGCTGGTCAGCATGCCGCTGACCGGGGCGACCGGCCCGGCGACGTTGCTGGGGGCGGTGGTGCAACACGCCGCCGAGTCGCTCAGCGGGGTAGTCATCCACCAGTTGACCAACCCCGGCGCGCCGATTGTCTGGGGCGGCTCGCCCGCTGCCTTCGATATGCGCGCCGGCACCACGCCAATGGGGGCCATCGAGACGATGATGATTGACTGCTCCTATGCCCAGGTGGGCAAGGCGCTGGGACTGCCGACCCACGCCTACATGGGGCTGTCGGACACCAAGATCGTGGACGTGCAGGCCGGCTTCGAGACCGGCATCTCCGCCGTCCTGGGCGCGCTGGCGGGCATCAACATGATCAGCGGTCCGGGGATGCTCGATTTCGAGAGCGGCTTCAGCCTGGAGAAGCTGGTCATTGATGCCGAGATCGTCGGCATGGCCCGGCGGGCCGTCGCCGGGATGATCGAGCGGGAGACGCCGCTGGCAGTTGACCTGATCCGCCAGGTGGGCCACGCCGGCAACTTCCTGGCCCATCCGCACACCCGCCAGTGGTTCCGCCGTGAACTGTTCATCCCTAGCGCGGTGGTGGATCGCGACTTCCGCCGTACGTGGGAGGAGAAGGGGGCCACGGACGCCGTGGCGCGGGCGCACGCGCGGGTGGATGAACTGATCGCCGCCTGTCCGCCCAAGGAACTGCCCGGTGAGGTCGCCGACGAGTTGGAGGCGCTCACCCTGCGCGCCGCCCAGGCCGCCGGCCTTGTCCGCCTGCCTGCTCTTTCGTAACCTGTGCCCTGGGCTGCCTATGCACGGAGAAGCCACTTATGGATAGACCCCTGGCCCTGATCATCGAGGATGAGCCGGATTCGGCGTTCATTTTCGCAGCGGCGCTGCGCGCTGCCGGCTTCGATACCGAGATTGTCGGCGATGGTCGCAGCGCTCTGGAGCGGATCGTCACTGCGCCGCCGGGCGTCGTGGTGCTCGACCTGTGCCTGCCGCAAGTCTCTGGCGTGACCATTCTCCAGTTGCTCCGCACCGATCCGCGCTGCCGCAACGTGCGTGTGATCATCGTGACGGCGGCACCGGAAAAGGCTGAACCGCTCGCCGGGCAGGCGGACCTGGTGCTGATCAAGCCGATCGGTTTTATCCAACTGCGCGACCTGGCCGCGCGGTTGGCTTCCACCCTGTCATCTGACCAAGGAGAACGGAAGATATGAGCGAAGAGCTGCGCCGCAGCTTGCGTCAGGCCGTGATCGAGGGCAATGCAGAAGCGGCCCACACCGCTGTTGCCCAGCTTCTGACTGCCGGCATGTCCCCGCTGGACATCGTCGAGGGCGTCCTCTCCCCGGCGATGAACGAGGTGGGGCGGCTGTACGAGGAGGGGGAGTATTTCATTCCCGACCTGGTGATGGCCGGTGAGGCGATGAAGATGGCGATGGCCGTCTTGGAACCGGCGCTGATGGCCCAGCGCCAGGCGCTCACCTCCCCCGGCGTGGTGGTCATCGGTACAGTGGAGGGGGACATTCACGAGATCGGCAAGAGCCTGGTCGGGGTGATGCTGGGAGCGGCCGGCTTCACGGTGCATGACCTGGGCGTGGATGTGCCGGCAGCGGCCTTCGTGGAGAAGGTCGGTGAGGTGAACGCGGACGTGGTCGGCCTCTCCGCCCTGCTGACAACGACGATGCGCAACCAGCAGGCGGTCATCGCGGCGCTGACGGCGGCCGGGCTGCGCGAGCATGTCAGGGTGATTGTCGGCGGCGCGCCAGCCTCGGCGGAGTGGGCGCGCCGGATCGGCGCCGACGGCTATGCCGAAAACGCCACCGAAGCCGTCCGCGTCGTCCGCCAATGGTTGACCGTGCCTTGAGCGGCGGATGCTCGCCGCGCCCATCCCCTGACCGCCCGTCGGCCCCGTACATGACGAGCTACACGCACATCGTTTTCGATCTGGACGAAACCCTCTATCCGCGCGGTTCGGGCCTGTTTGAGGAGATGGCCGGGCGGATCGAGGCATGGGTTGAGCGGGCGCTACACCTGCCGCCTGAGGAGGCGCAGGCGTTGCGTCGCGCCTACATCCAGCGCTACGGCACCACCCTCGGCGGCCTCATCGCCGAACAGCAGGTGGATGTGGAGGACTACCTGGCCTTCGTCCACGACGTGCCGGTCGAAGCGCTGCTCCGACCCGACCCGGCCCTGGCGCAGATGCTCGCCGCGATCCCACTGCACCGGGTCGTCTTCACCAACGGCGTCGCCGAGTACGGCTGGCGCGTGCTGCGCGCCCTGGGAGTGGACAGGCAGTTCGAGCGGATCGTCGGCATCCGCGAAGTGGGCTTGTGCAACAAACCGCGCCTCGAAGCCTACCAGCGGATGCTGACGCTCGTGGGAGCAGATGGCCCGGCCTCGATCATGGTGGACGACCGGGCGGTCAACCTCCCTCCCGCCAAGCAGTTGGGGATGACCACGGTGCTGGTCGCCGGTGACCCTGGCGCGGGGGTGGACTTCGTGGTCGCGGACGTACTGGAGGTAGGGGCGCTGGTGGCTGAGTTGTGCAAGTAGGCAAGTGTGCAAGTATGCAAGTATGCAAGTATGCAAGTATACAGGTGTGCAAACTTGCAAACTTGCAAACTTGCAAACTTGCAAACTTGCAAACTTGCAAACTTGCACACTTGCATACTTGCATACTTGCACACTCGCACACTCGCACACTCGCATACTCTGAAGGGGGAGCGTGCAGAACCGACGCGGGATCGCCTGGCTGCTGGTGGCCGCCACCGGCTATGGCAGCCTGGTGGTGTTGATCAAGTGGGCGGTGGCCTGCGGCCTCAATGGCGAGACGGCGATGGGGATGCGCTTCACCATCGCCGCGCTGACATGGTGGATCATCCTGCTGGTCCGCCGCCGGGCAGCCTGGCCCGGCGGTCGGCAGGTGCTCCGTGCCCTGGCGATCGGCGCTCTCCTCTACACCCCGAACTCGCTGGCCTATTACTACGGCACGGCGCGGGCGACCGGCACTGTCGCGGCAATCGCCGTCGCCGCTGTGCCGGTCATGGTGGCGCTGCTGGCCGGGCTCTTCCTGCGCGAACGGTTGGGGCGGGCAAGCTGGCTGGCGCTGGGGCTGACGGTCATCGGCGGGGTGATGCTGGCCGGAGGACGGGATGGGCGGGCCGACGCGCTGGGTTTGCTCCTCCTGGGGACGGCGGTATTGCTCTATTCCGCGTACATCGTGGCCAGCACGCCGCTGGTGCGGGCGATCTCCCCACCGATCGCTACCTGCTACATCGTCACCGGCGCGGCTGGCTGCTACTGGCTGTGGGGCGGCCTGAGCGGACGGATGGATTTCGCCTTCGCGCCGCCGGGCTGGGCTGCCGTGGTCTCCCTGGCCCTGCTGCCCACCGTGCTGGCCATGTTTGCCTTCCTGACGGGAGCGGAGATCGTCGGGGCGACGCGGGCGGCGATCGTCAATGGCCTGGAACCGTTCGTCGGCGTGTTGCTCTCGGTGCTGTTCCTCGGTGACCGGCCCGGCATCGTCCAACTCCTCGGCGGCGGGCTGGTCATCCTGGCAGCGGTGCTGGTGCAGCGGGAGAGGGCGCGGGGTGACGCGGTGACGCGGTGACGCGGTGACGCGGTGACGGGTGGACTTGAGTAGTAGTCGGGGGGCTACGATCAGTGGTGAGCGATAGGCGATGTGCGATGGGCGATGGGCAATGAGTGATCAGCGGATAGGGGAACTGCGTGGGCGGATGGCCGAGGCGGGGATGGACGCGGCGGTGCTGGTCCATCCACGTGATGTGCTCTACTACGCCGGCAGCGCCCGCCCGGCGACGCTGCTGGTGGGGCCGACGGAAACGGCGCTCTTTGTCCGCCGTGGACTGGAGTGGGCGCGCCATGAGGCGACCGTGCGGCGGGTCGAGCCCGGCGGTTTCGAGGAGGTGCGGAAAGCGCTGGTGAGCCAGGGGATCGCCGCCGGCACGCTGGGCGTGGAGATGGACGTCGCGCCCGCCAGCCTGGTGCGGCGGATGGAAGGCGCGTTCCCCGCCTACCGCCTGACCGATGTCACCCCGCTGGTGCTGGCCCAGCGGATGGTCAAGTCCGCCGAAGAAGTGGAGGCCATCCGTCGGGCGGCGGCGCTGGCCGATGTGGGCCACGCGGCGCTGGCGCGCTGTCTCCGCGCCGGCGCAAGCGAGCTGGAACTGGCCGCGGAGGTGGAGGCAGTGCTGCGCCGCGCTGGTCACGAGGGCTACCAGCCGCTGCGCTACCCCGGCGCACGGGGCGGCGGGGTGTTCCTGATGAGCGGCGAGAACTTGACCGTCCGCGGCGGCCACGGGCTGGTGGTCACCGGCAGTGGACTCGGCCCGGCCAGCCCCTACGGTGCGTCCCACCGCATCGTCCGCCCCGGCGACCTAGTGGTGCTGGACATCGGCTCGACCGGCGGCGGCTACACTGCCGACGAATCGCGCACCTACGTGGTGGGGCCGGCGACCGCGCTCCAGCGGGCGCTCTTCGCCGCCGCCCTGGCCGTCGAGGAGGCCGTGCTGACCACGCTGCGTCCAGGCACCTCCGTCGCCGAGGTCTACGCGGCGGCGGAGCGGGCCACGGCGCGCAGCGCGCCGCCCCGCTTCACGCCGGAGGAACTGGCGCTGCCGGGCTTCGTCGGCCACGGGATCGGGCTGGAACTGGACGAGCCGCCGGTGCTGTGGGCCCGCGAGGAGACGCCGCTGGCGGCAGGGATGGTGCTGGCCGTTGAGATCGAACTCAACGCCCCGCGCCACGGCCTGATGGCCAAGGTCGAGGACACGGTCGTCATCGCTGCCGACGGCCCGCGCATCCTCACCGCTGCGCCGCGCGAGCTGCTGGAGGTGTAGGGGCTACGCTGCGGTTGACCACGCTCCTGGCCTGTGATATACTTCATAACAGACCAAGCGAGGGAGACGAAGGCATGGCGCAACGCATCCTGATTGTGGATGCCAACGAAGCGTTCGCCACCATGCTCCACCAGGGGCTGGAGGAGATCAAGGGCACCCACGTCAAGACGGTCTTCAGCGGCCATGACGCGCTACGGGCCGTCAGCGCCGCACACTACGATCTGATTATCGTGGACCTGGGACTGCCCGATGTCGAGGGCACGAGCCTGGTGCGCACGCTCCGTCAGGAGAATCCCCACCTGCGGATCATGATCATCCCCCTGGGCCGTGAAGAGGTCCCGCCGGAACTGGCCGACCTGGACCTGCAGGGGGTTTTGTCGAAGCCGTTCTTCCTGCCCGAACTGCCCGACCGCATCCGCGAGGCGCTCTCCAGACCGTTGCGCGCTGCTCCACCGGCGGACGAGACGCCATCGCCTGCCGCGCCGCCAGTCGAGTCAACTGCACTGTCCATGCCCCAAGACACCCCCGCCCAAGCGGTCCGTGAGCTGTCCCGCCTGGCCCAGGAAGTCGGCGCCGACGCGGTACTGCTCACCGACGGCGGTCAGCTCATCGCCCACGCCGGTCGGTTGCGCCAGGAAGAAGTCGCCGCACTGGCCGCCGTGGTCAGCGACTCCTGGTCCACCGCCGCTCGCGTGGCGAAGATCCTTGACAAGGAACAGTTGCGCTTCGAGCAGAGCATCGAGGGCGGGGAGTACCTGCTCTACTCGCTGGCCCTGGCCGAACAGGTGCTGCTCTCCCTGGTCATCGCCAGTAAGGTGCCGCTGGGAATGATCCGCCATCGAGCCAAGGAGACCGCCGAGGCGGTGCGCCGGCTGATGGGATTATGAAAAAGAAACTCGTCCTGGTGGACGGTTACGCCCTGGCCTACCGGGCCTTCCACGCCCTGCCGCTGGAAGGCTTTGCCACCCGCGACGGGGAACCGACCAACGCCACCTACGGCTTTACCTCGACGCTGCTGACGATCCTCCAGGAGCAGCAGCCCGACTACATCGCTGTCTGTTTCGACGCCGGCATGTCCGGGCGGGAGACGGTCTATCCCCTGTACAAGGGCCACCGCGAACGCATGCCCGACGAGATGCGCATCCAGATGGACCGCATCCGCCAGGTCGTCGAGGCGTTCTCCATCCCGATCTTCGAGCTGCCGGGGATGGAGGCGGATGACCTGCTGGGGGCGCTGGCGGTGCAGGCGGCGGCGCAAGGGGTGGAGACGCTCATCGTCACCGGCGACCGCGACCTGCTGCAACTGGTCGGGCCGGGGGTGCGGGTCTATCTCTCCGGCCACCGCTTCTCCGAGGGCGAGGTCTACGACGAGTCGGCGGTGCAGGCCCGCTACGGAGGATTGACCCCCGCCCAACTGCGCGACTACAAGGCGCTGGTGGGCGACAAGTCCGATAACATCCCCGGCGTGGCTGGCGTGGGCGACAAGACGGCCACCGAACTGCTGCGGCAGTACGGGTCGCTGGAATCCATCTACACCCACCTGGACGAGATCCAGAAGGGACGCTACCGGGCGGCGCTGGAGCAGGGCCGCGAGTCGGCCTTCCTCAGCCAGCGGCTGGCCACCATCCAGACCGACGCGCCGGTGCGGCTCGACCTGGCCGCCTGCGCGGCCCACGGCTACGACCGCGCGCGGGTGGTCGAGCTGTTCCGCCAGTTGGAGTTCCGCTCGCTGGTTGACCGGTTGCCGCAGCCGGGCGGGCCGGCCCGCCAGCTTTCGTTGTTCGGCGAAGAGCCGGTCGTCCGCCTAGCAGGGCGCGGCGGGGCGGGCTCGACCGTGGCTCACATCGTCACGGAGGCGGAGCAACTGACCGCCCTGGTCGAGCAGCTCTCCCACGCCTCCGCGATTACCTTCGACACCGAGACCACCGCCACCGACCCGCTGCGCGCCGACCTGGTCGGCCTGGCCCTTACCGACCGTGAGGGCGAGGGCTGGTACATCCCGCTCGGTCACCGCCAGGGCCGACAGTTGCCCGTGGACCAGGCGCTGGCTGCCCTGCGCCCGCTGCTGGAGGACCCCCACCGTCCCAAGCAGGCGCACAACGCCAAGTATGACCTGGAGGTGCTGGCCGGTCACGGCGTGATTGTGCGCGGACTGGCCTTCGATACGATGATCGCCGAGTGGCTGACCGACCCCGGCAGCCGCAACCTGGGCCTGAAGAACCTGGCCCTCGTCCGCCTGGGCGTGGAAATGACGCCGATCCAGGAGCTGATCGGCTCCGGGCGCAAGCAGGTGACGATGGCTGAGGTAGATGTGGAGACGGTCGCCCGCTACGCTGCCGCCGACGCCGACATGACCCATCGGCTGGCCAAAGTCCTCGCAGCGGAACTGCGCCAGAAAGGCCACTGGGAGCTGTTCGTGGAAATGGAGTTGCCGCTGGTGGCCGTGCTGGTGGAGATGGAAACCACCGGCGTGGCCCTGGATGTGCCTTTTCTGCAGGCGATGTCGCTGGAGCTGGCCAGGCGGCTGGCGGCGCTGGAGGAGGAGATTCACCGCCTGGTCGGCTACCGCTTCAACGTCAACTCCAATCCGCAGTTGGCCGAGGCGCTCTTCGGGACGCTCAAACTGCCCACGCAGGGCGTCCAGCGGACGGCGACCGGGGCCTATTCCGTCGCCGCCGACGTGCTGGAGTCCTTGCGCGGGAAACACCCGGTCATCGAACGCATCCTGGAGCAGCGCGAGCTGGCGAAACTGAAATCCACCTACGTGGACGCGCTGCCGGCGCTGATCCATCCGCGCACCGGGCGGTTGCACACGTCGTACCACCAGACTGGCACGGTCACCGGGCGCATCTCGTCCAGCGAGCCGAACCTGCAGAACATCCCCATCCGCTCGCCGCTGGGCCGGCAGGTACGGCGGGCCTTCGTCGCCCGGCCGGGCTGGCTGCTGCTGGCGGCGGACTACTCGCAGGTGGAGCTGCGCGTGCTGGCTCACATTTGCGGCGATGAGGGACTGCTGGCCGCTTTCCAGCGCGGGGAGGACATCCACGCCACCACCGCCTCCGCTGTCTTCGGCGTGGAGCTTTCCCAGGTCACCCCCGATCAACGGCGGCTGGCCAAGGCGATCAACTTCGGCCTGATCTACGGGATGGGCGTCTTCAGCCTGGCCCGGTCCACCGGCCTGACCCAGGCGGAGGCGGAGAACTTTGTCGCCCAGTACTTTGGGCGCTTCCCCCGCGTGCGCGAGTACCTGGACAGTACCATTGCGCAGGCGAAGAACAAGGGCTACGTGGAGACTCTGCTGGGGCGGCGGCGCTACTTCCCGGTGCTGCAGAGCACGACGCCGGGACAAGAGCAGAACCGGCGGCGGGCGGAGCGGGAGGCGATCAACGCGCCGATTCAGGGCTCCGCCGCCGACATCATCAAGCGGGCCTCGCTGGCCCTCCACCGGGCCATCGAGGCGCGTCGCCTGGCTGCGCGGATGATCATCCAGGTTCACGACGAACTGGTGCTGGAGGTGCCGCGGGAAGAGCTGCCGGTGGTCGCGCCGCTGGTGCGGGAGATCATGGAATCCGCTTACCCGCTGCGCGCCCCGCTGAAGGTGGACCTCAAGGCGGGCGGGAACTGGGACGAGATGGTGGCTGTCGAGTGAGCGATCAGTGACCCGGCGGGCCGGCAGCGACGACAGCATTCGGCAGGGAGATCGGTGGCTGAGTACGGCGAGCCGTTGAGCGAACGGGAACTGGAGGCGCTCAAGTTGGTGGCGACCGGTGCCAGCAACAAGGAGATCGCTCAGCAGCTCCACATCAGCGTCAACACGGTCAAGGTCCACCTGCGCAATATCTTCGCCAAGCTGGGGGCCGTCTCGCGCACCGAGGCGACGATGATTGCCGTGCGCGAGGGCTGGGTGTCGCTGCCCGCCGAACTCGTGACGACGGCTGTTCCCGCCGCCGAGCCAGCCGTCGAAGCCTCGCCCGAGCCTCCCTTATCCTGGTTCCGCCGCGCTGTGCTGGTCGCCGCCGCGCTGTTGGCGATTACCGCGCTGGTGCTCTCCTGGCCGCGCGCCGCCCCTGCCGAATCGCCCCTGGTGGGTGTCCTGCCCGCCGGTGGGGGCGTGTCCCCGAACCCCATCGTCCGCCTGGGCGAGGAGTCCCGCTGGAGCGAGCGGGCGCAGATGCCTACCCGTCGCGCCTGGCTGGGACTGGCGGCCTGGGGGGGGAGGCTGTATGCGATTGGCGGGGAGGGGCCGGGCGGCAGCAGCGATGCGGTGGAGGTCTACGATCCGTCCGGCGATACGTGGCACCGGGCGAGCGCTCGGCCCACGCCGGCCGCCTACATCGCCGCGGCGGCGCTGAGCGACCGGATCATCGTCCCCGGCGGCTGCACAGGCGAGGGGACGGCGCTGGACGTGGTGGAGGTGTACGATCCCGCTACCGACGGCTGGGCGAGCGCGGCATCGCTGCCCCATCCGCTCTGCGCCTACGCGCTGGCCACTGTCGGGGAGCGGCTCTACCTCTTCGGCGGTACGGACGGACAGGAGTACCTGGCCAGCACGTTCGTCTACGATCCGCAGGCGGATCGGTGGGAGCGGCGCGCACCGATGCCACAGGCGCGGGCGCTGGCCGCCGCCGCCGTTCTGGAGGGGCGCGTCTATGTCGTCGGCGGGTACGTGGCCGGTCAGGAACTGACCGCCTGTGCGGTGTATGATCCGGCGGCGGACACCTGGCAGGAGTGTGCCCCGTTGACCATGGCCCGTGGCGGCCTGGGGTTGGTCGCCATTGGTGGGCGGCTGTACGCCATCGGCGGCGGGGGGTGGGGCGGCTACCTGGGCTTCAACGAGCAGTATGACCCGGCAGCGGGCCGCTGGACGGCGGTCGAGACGCCGGTGATGGGGAGCTGGCAGGGGGCCGGGGTGGCCGTGCTCGACCTGACCGCCTACGTCATCGGCGGCTACGGGGATGATTACCTGAGCCTCAACCTGTCCTTCGAGCCGCTGCCGTTCCGCATTTTCATCCCGGCCACGGAGAGATAGGAGTGTAGGGCGGGCCGGCGGCCCGCTCCGCCACCTTCCCATTCGTCTGGCGTAGGGCGGGCCGGCGGCCCGCCCTACGTTTCCGCCCCGGCCAGTTTGGCGATCTTCGGACCCACCTCCCGCCAGGAGATCTCCGAAAGCCCCAGTTTCTGGCGCAGCGCGTGTGCCGGCATCCCGGCCTGATAGTCGCGCACCGCGCAGGTCCAGCGCAGCGTCTCGAACGACAGGCCGTCCGGCAGCCCGGCCCGTTCGGCCACATCCCGCAGCACGTACTCCAGGTTGCGGGGGGTGCAGGGGAAGAGTTGCTCCTGCGGCTGGTACTGAGCGCGGTACTCGTCCAGCGCCGCCGGCCACCCGGCGGGGAGGCGTAGGCGGCGTTCCTTGTGACGGCGGCCCGGAGATGCGTAGCGAATCCACAGCATCGGTTGGGCGGGGTCGCTCAGGTCAATGTGGTTGAGGACGATGCCCATGCACTCTCCCTTCTTGATGCCGGTATGCAGCAGGAGAGTGACCAGCAGGTACGGACGGGCGTCGGGCCGTGGGCCGGAGCGGAGGGCCTGGACTACCTCCAGGACCCGCTGCACTTCCGCGTCGGAGAGCACCTGGGGGGGCGGGGTCATCACCGGTCGGTGCACAACCGGCGCGGCGGGGTCCTCGGCCAGCACTCCGGTCTCGGCCAGCCAGCCGAAGAAGACCTTCAGTGTGGTCACGCGGCGGGCCAGCGACTTGGGATTGCAAGGCACGCCGCGCCCGCTGACCAGCCACTGGGTGAACTGGTTCAACTGCCGCGTGCCGATCGCGCCGACGGCGGTCGCCGCGCCGACGAACTCGCTGAGGATCTGCAGGTCGTAGTGGAACGCCTGGATCGTGTGCGGGCTGAAGTTCTGCTGCTCCATGTGGGCCTGGAAGGCATCCATGGCGACGCGCAGAGGGGAGCGGGCGTCGAGGCTGGCGGGCGGTTCGGCGCGCGGGGCCGCATCGTCCTGGGGCAATGATCGAGGCATCGGGTCCACCTCCTTTTCGCGTAGCAGTCCTTCGGCCTATTATACGGTGAAGGGGCTGAGGCGTCAAGGCGCCATTCACTTGACGATTCGCTCGCCTTTCGCCTTCTCTCGTGTCCTTCGTGTCCGAGCTTGACGGCATGGGCGAATGCGGTACAATGGAAGCTCCAGACACCGCCGGAGTTGTGTGTCTGGGGCGCGCTGGAGCGAATGGTCACCCTCGAAGACGAAGACAGCACTGCGATCCTGCGCCGCACGACCGGCTACCGTCCGCCGCGCTCGTGGCGCACCTGGCTGATCGGCCGCCCGCTGCCGACCGCTGACGCCCCACACCAGACCATTGGCAAGGCCATCGGGCTGGCGGTCTTCGCCGCCGACGCGCTCTCCTCCGTGGCCTACGCGCCGCAGGAGACGCTGGTCATCCTGGCCGCCGCCGGCGTGGCCGGCTTCAGCTACGCCCTGCCCATCGCCATCGCGGTCACGGTACTGGTGATCATCGTCACCATCTCCTACCGGCAGATTGTCTATGCCTACCCTGGCGGAGGCGGGGCCTACGTCGTCGCCCGCGACAACCTGGGCGATCTGGCAGCCCAGACCGCCGGAGCGGCCGAGCTGATTGACTACATCCTCCTGGCAGCGGTAGCCACCTCGTCGGGCGTGGCCCAGGTCGTCTCCGCCTTTCCGGGCCTCTTGCCCTACCGGGTAGCCCTGTCCATCGGCCTGTTGGCGCTGATCACCCTGGCGAACCTGCGCGGGGTGAGGGAGTCGGGCGCGTTCTTCGCCGTTCCCAACTACTTCTTCATCGTCATGATGTTGCTGACCGTCGCCGTGGGCGTCCTGCGCTACCTGCTGGGCGCGTTGGGCACGGTGGTCGCCCCGCCGCCCCTGCCCGGCGACACCGTGCAGCCGGTGACGCTGTTTCTCATCCTGCGTGCCTTCTCCAGCGGCACCACCGCCCTGACGGGGGTGGAGTGCATCGCTACCGGCGTGACCGCCTTCAAGGAGCCGCGCAGCCGCAACGCGGCGACCACGATGGTCTGGATGTCGGTGGTGCTAGCTACCCTCTACCTGGGCATCACGTTCCTTCTCCATCGGATCGGCGCGATTCCGGCGGAGGAGGAGACGGTCATCTCGCAGTTGGCGCGGACCGTCTTCGGCGGGCGCGGTGGTCTGTACCTGGCGACGATGGCCGGCACGACGATCATCCTGATCCTGGCGACCAACACAGCCTTCGCCGGTTTCCCCCGGCTGGGGGCGATCATCGGCGCGGATGGTTTCCTGCCCCGCCAACTGGCCTATCGCGGCAGTCGCCTGGTGCACTCGCGGGGCATCGTCCTCCTGGCCGCGATCGCCGCGCTGCTGATCGTGGTTTTCCGCGCCAGCGTGACCGCCCTGGTGCCGCTGTGGGCGATCGGTGTCTTCCTGGCCTTCACCCTGTCGCAATTGGGTATGGCCCGTCGCTGGTGGAAGATCGGCCGCCTGCCGCCCGGCCAGGAGGTGCAGGAGCGCCGCTCGACCCTACGCTCCGATCCTGCCTGGCTGGTCAAGATGTTGATCAACGGCTTCGGTGCGCTGTGCACGGCAGTGGTCACGGTGATCTTCGCCGTGACCAAGTTCGCCTTCGGGGCGTGGGTGGTCATCATCCTCCTGCCGACAATGGTCGTTACCTTCTTCGCCATCCACCGCCACTATCGCCGGCTGGCGACGGAGCTCTCGCTGGAGCACTCCGGCACCCCGCCGCACACTGCTCGCCACCGCGTGGTGATGCTGGTCAGCGGAGTGCATCGTGGCACGCTGGCGGCGCTGCGCTACGCCCGCCTCCTCTCCGACGATGTCACTGCCGTCCACGTCTCGATTGACCCCGTCGAGGCCGAGACGCTGCGCCAGCGCTGGGAGACGTGGGGCGAGGGGACCCGTCTGGTGATCCTGGACTCCCCCTATCGGCTGCTGGTCGAACCGCTGTTGGAGTATATCGAGGAGATCATCGCCCGTCGCCAGCCGAACGAGACCATCACTATCGTCGTGCCGCAGTTCGTGCCTCGCCGCTGGTGGCACAACCTGCTCCATGCCCAGACGGCGGTCTGGCTGCGCCTGGCGCTGCTGTTCCGGCCGGGGATCGTGATCACGGACGTGCCGTACCAGGTCGAATAGCCTATCGCGTGTCGCCAGAGAGAAGGTGATGAGCGATACGCGATAGGCGATAGGCGATATGCGATAGGTGGGAAGCGACATGAACGTGATCGTCGTTGGCTGCGGGCGGGTAGGGTCGGCGCTGGCTGCCCACCTGGCCCAGCGGGGGCATCGGGTCACGGTGGTGGACCAGGCTGCTGCTTCCTTCGACAACCTGCCTGCCGCTTTTGTCGGCCGGACGGTGGAGGGGGAGGTTTTGTCGAGGGAGGTGCTGTACCGCGCCGGGATCGAGCACGCCGATGGCCTGGCAGCGGTGACCAACTCCGACGCGGTCAACGCGGTGGTGGCCCACGTCGCGCGAGTGTTCTACCACGTACCCAACGTTGTTGTGCGCAACTACGACCCACGCTGGCGGCCGCTGCACGAGGCGTTCGGCTTCCAGGTGGTCAGTTCAGCCAGTTGGGGCGCGCAGCGGATCGAGGAGCTGCTCTCCGCCGCTCCGCTGCGCGCCGTCTTCTCGGCCGGCAACGCCGAGGTGGAGATCTACGAGGTCGTCGTGCCGGACGGCTGGCAGGGTCGCCGTCTCGCTGAGCTTCTACCGGCGAGCCAGTGCGTGACGGTGGCGCTGACCCGCGCCGGCCGGGCGGTGCTGCCGGCCTGCGACCTGACCCTCCAGGCGGGCGACGTGCTCTACCTGAGCGCCACGCTGGAGGGCGTCGAATCGCTCCGCCGCCGGTTGGACGAACGGCAGGAGGAATGAGATGTTCGTGCTGATCGCTGGCGGCGGGCCGACCGGAGCGCAGTTGGCCGCGCTCCTGGTGGCCCAGCATCACGAGGTCCGGTTGGTCGAGCAGCATCGCCCCGTCCTGGCGCACATCCACCGCGAACTGCCCACCGAGGTCATCTACGAGGGCAGCGTCACCGATCCGCAGGTGCTGGAGCAAGCCGGTATCCGTCAGGCCCAGGTATTGGTCGCCTGCACCCCCAACGATGCTGAGAACCTGGTGCTGTGCTTCCTGGCCCGCACGCTCTACGGCGTGCGCCGCACGATTGCCCGTGTCAACAGTCCCCATACGGCCTGGCTCTTCGACGAGAAGTTCCACGTGGATGTGGCGCTCAACGAGACTGTTATCCTGGCCCACCTGATCGAGGAGCAGATGTCCATGGGCGACATGATGACCCTGCTCAAGCTGCGACGGGGCGAGTTCTCACTGGTCGAGGTGCGGGTCGCCGAGGGGGCGCGGGTGATCGGCGCGGCGATCAAGGACCTGGCCCTGCCGGAGCAGTGCGTCATCACCGCCGTCATTCGTCAGGGGGCGATGGTCGTGCCGCGCGGCGCCACGGTGTTCGAGGTGGGAGACGAGGTGCTGGCCGTGACGGACCATCAGGGGGCCGAGCAGCTCGCCGCCCTGTTTACGCCGAACGTGTAGGGGGAGAAATGACCCGCGTGACCGTTGTCGAGCCGATCATGAGCGCAAACGACCAGTTGGCGGCGGCCAACCGCGCCCGCCTGGACGCGGCGGGCGTGTTTGCCATCAACCTGATGGCCTCGCCCGGCGCCGGCAAGACCAGCCTGATCACCCGCACGGTGCAGGCGCTGTGCGACGAGCTGCGCATCGGCGCGGTGGATGGCGACCTAGCCTCCACGCTGGACGCCGACCGCGTGGCCGCCCTCGGCGTGCCAGCGGTGCAGGTCAACACCGGCGGCAACTGCCACCTGGACGCGGTGATGATCCAGAGCGCGTTGGCGCAGTTGCCGCTGGACGCTCTTGACCTGCTGATCATCGAGAACGTCGGCAACTTAGTCTGCCCGGCGGCGTTCCAACTGGGGGCGCACCGCGATGTGCTGATCGCCAGCGTGCCGGAGGGGGACGACAAGCCCTACAAGTACCCGCCGATGTATCAGGGCGCCGACGCGCTGGTGCTGAACAAGATGGACGTGCTAGAGGCGTTTGACTTCGACGTGGAGTACTTCCGGCGCGGCGTGGAGGCGCTCAACCCTGGCCTGGCCTTCTTCCCCCTCTCCTGCAAGACCGGCGCGGGGCTGGAGGCCTGGCTGAACTGGCTGCGCGAGCAGGTGCGAATATACCAGGACCACCCTCCCGCAGGTTCTGTAAAGGAGCGGCGGTAAGATGTGCCTGGCGATTCCCGGACGGATCATCGAGGCGAACGACGACCCGCTGATGCGCATGGGCCGGGTGGACTTCGGCGGCGTGGTGCGCGAGACCTGCCTGGCTTACGTGCCGGAGGCCCGGGTGGGTGACTACGTCATCGTTCACGCCGGCTTTGCCATCAGCCGGCTGGACGAGGAAGAGGCCCAGGAGACGCTGCGCCTGCTGGCCGAGATCGGCGCCCTGGAGCCGGAAACGGCTTGAAACGGATCGTGCTCCTCACCGGCGCGCGGGGCGTCGGCAAGACGACGGTCTGCTGCCGGACGGTCGAGCGGGCGTGGGCGGCGGGATGGGACTGCGCCGGCCTGCTCACCCTGACCGTGGACCAGGAGCGGCGGGACGTGCTGGACGTGCGCGGCGGGTGCTGGTGCCGCCTGACGACCGCCGGGGCGGGTGTGCGCCAGGGCCGCTACACCTTCGACGCGGCAGTGTTGGCCTGGGGGGCGCGGACGCTTGTCCAGGCAGTGCCCTGCGACCTGCTGGTGGTGGACGAGCTGGGCCCGCTGGAGGTCGAACGGGGGGAGGGCTGGGCCGTGGCCTTCGACGTGCTCGCCGGCGGCCTCTTCCGCCTGGCCCTCGTGGTGGTGCGCCTGGAGCTGCTGGAGCTCGTGCGGGGCCGGCTGCCCGCCGCCCAGGTCGTCACGGTCACGCGGGAGAACCGGGATGGGCTGCCGGCCGGGTTGCTCTACTGATAAGCTGCCAGTCCGGCCCGCAGGGCAATCAGCGGCGAGAGGGCACAGCGCCGCCGCCCCGGCCCGATGGGGGCATCCAGCAGCGCCAGGACGTCGTCCTCGGTCAACTGGCGAAGCTCCTCCAGCGACTTGCCCTTCAGATACTCGCTGAACATCGAGGCTGAGGCCATGCTGACCATGCAGCCCTCGCCCTCGAAAGCGACCCGCGCCACGCGCCGCTCGCCGTCCAACCCGATCTCGATGTGCACCTGATCGCCGCAGGAGGGGTCGTCGGCGTCGGCGATGATGTCGGGCTGCTCCAGCCGTCCCCAGTTGCGCGGGTTGGCGTAGTGGTCGAGGATGTGCTCGCGGTAGAGATCGCTCATCTTACCCTCCCCATCACGGCGGCCGCTTTTTCCAGCGCCTCGGCCAGTCGGTCGGCGTCGCCAGCGGTGTTGTAGATGTAGAAACTGGCGCGGGCGGTGGCGCTCAGGCCGAGCCGCTTGTGCAGTGGCTGGGCGCAGTGATGGCCGGCCCGCACCGCCACCCCTTCGAGGTCCAACAGATGGGCCAAGTCGTGCGGGTGGATGCCGCGGAAGGTGAAGGAGATCACCCCGCCGCGCCGGTCGGCCGGCGGTCCGACGATACGCAGCCCCTCCAGCGCGCCCAGCCGTTCCATAGCGTAGGCGACCATCTCCCGCTCGTGGGCGGCGACCGCGTCCATGCCCAGTCCCTGCAGGTAGTCCACGGCCGCGCCCAGGCCGATCCCCTCGAC